>NZ_JBHYMS010000077.1:0-29590 GCF_042743185.1 Inquilinus sp. NPDC058860
GCCCCCTCCCCCTACCCCCCTCCCGCAAGGGGAGGGGGGACTAAGATTTGATCTCTTCGCGGATCTGTCGCTCACCAGCATGGCGCCATTTCAGCTGCCGGCGGCGGCGGGATCAAGGCGTCGCGAGCTCCTGCGGCAGCCGGCCCTCCAGAACGTCGCGCCGCTCGCGGAACAGGGCGATCAGCGAATCCATCACCCGGCGCACCCGCGACAGGGCCCGCAGGTCGCGATGCACCAGCAGCCACTGGTCGACCCCGGCCTCCTCCACCAGCGGTCCCAGCCGGCGCAGGCCGGGATCCGGGTCGCCAGCGTAGCAGGGCAGCAGGCCCACCGCCTCGCCGCTGCGCACCGTCTGGTGCAGCACCAGCCAGTTGTTGACCCGCACCGCCGGCCGGGCGCCCTGCAGCAGCTCTGCCACCCAGGCCTGGCCGGGCATGTAGGCGTGCTCCTCGTCGAAGCCGGCCCAGGTCAGGCGGCGCAGCCCTTCCGGCGTCGTGTCGGCGATGTCGCGGCCGCGGGCGGCATAGATCGCGTATTCCACCCGGCCCAGCCGCCGCGCCACCAGGCTCGGGATGTCCGGCACCTGCTCGCGGATCAGGAGGTCGGCCTCGCGCCGTGACAGGTTGACCAGCATGTGGCTGGCCGCCAGCTCGATCTCGATGCATTGCAGGCCGCGCCGCAGCCGCGGCAGGTGGTCGGCCAGGAACCCCGCCATCGCCTCGCCGGCCGAGACCCGGACCGTGCCGTGCGCGGTGTCGCCGAGGCCGGCGCTGCGCCGCTGGATCGATTCGGCGGCGCGCTCCATCGCCTCGGTGTCGGCCAAGAGCTCCTCGCCCGCCGCGGTCAGGACGAAGCGGTCGGGCAGCCGGTCGAACAGCCGGGCGCCGATCGCCTCCTCCAGCCCGCGCACCCGGCGGGCCACGGTCGGGTGGCTGACCTGCAGCCGCCGCGCCGCGGCGGTCAGGTTGCCCTCGCGCGCCAGGGTCAGGAACACACGCAGATCGTCCCAGTCGGCGGCCATGGCCCGCTCTCCTGCCTCGACATCCCTGAACAGAAACGTACAGCCCCTCCTCGAATTTGTCGAATTCCGTTCACCAGCGTTCACAGTATCGTCAGGTCGGGGCCGGCCCGACCCAGACAGGCGACCGGCGGCGTCTTTTCATCAGAGGCATGCGATGCATTTCGAACCGCGCCTGTGGCACTTCACCCAGGGGGTCCGCCTCCGCATCGGCTGGGCGGTGGCGATCGGCCTGGTCTCGGTCGCGCTCGGCGTCGCCCGGCTGGCCCTGCTGGGCTGGCTGATCGGCCAGGTCTTCGCCGGCCGGCCGCTGGCCGAGCTGGTGCCGTCCATCGCCCTGATCGCCGGCGTCATGCTGCTGCGCGGCGTCGCCGAATACGGCCGGGTGATGGTGGCGCATGAGACCGCGGCCCGGGTCCAGGCCCGGCTGCGCCGCACCATCTTCGACCGGATCGCGGCCTTGGGCCCCGGCACCGTGGCCCGCCGCCGCTCCGGCGCCTTGACCCTGTCGCTGATCGACGGGGTGGAGCAGTTGGAGGTCTATTTCGGCCAGTTCCTGCCGCAGTTCCTGATCGCGCTCTTGACCCCGATCCTGATCTTCGCCGCCATCGCCTTCGTCGACCTGCCGGTGGCAGCGGTGATGCTGGCCTTCGCCCTGATCGCCCTGTTCGGCCCGGCGCTGTGGCACCGGCACGAGACCGGCAGCTCGCTGCAGCTGCGCCGGGTCTATGCCGATTTCGCCGCCGAATTCCTGGATTCGGTCCAGGGCCTGGCGACGCTGAAGGCCTTCGGCCAGAGCGGCGCGCGGGCCGCGACGCTGAAGATCAAGGCGCAATCGCTGTTCCGCAGCACCATGCGGGTGCTGGCGACCAACGTCCTGGCCCGGGGCATCACCGACAGCGCCATCGCCTGCGGCGCCGCCGCGGCGCTGGCGCTGGGGGCCTGGCGGGTCGAGTCCGGCGCCATGGCCCTGTCGGCGCTGCTGGTCATCCTGATGCTGGGCGTCGAGATCTTCCGGCCGATGCGCGAGCTGCGGTCGGTGCTGCACCAGGGCATGGTCGGCCTGTCCGCCGCCCAGGGCATCTACCAGGTGCTGGACGACACGCCGGAGGTGGCGGATGCCGCTCCGGCGGCGCTGGCCCGGCCGCTGGACCCGACCATCGCCTTCGACGGCGTGCGCTTCCGCTATCCCGGCACCCGCCGCACCATCCACGAGGCGCTGAGCTTCGAGGCCAAGGCCGGCGAGCGCATCGGCCTGGTCGGCCCGTCCGGCGGCGGCAAGTCGTCGATCGTCCGCCTGCTGCTGCGCTTCTACGACCCCGAGGCCGGAACCATCCGCCTGGGCGGGCACGACCTGCGCGGCCTGTCCTTCGACCAGATCCGGTCGATGATCTCGGTGGTCAACCAGGACACCTTCCTGTTCCACGGCACGGTCGAGGACAACATCCGCATGGGCCGGCCGGAGGCGACCGAGGCCGAGGTCGAGGCCGCCGCCCGCGCCGCCAACATCCACGGCTTCGTCCAGACGCTGCCGCAGGGCTACCGCACCGTGGTCGGCGAGAAGGGCGTGAAGCTGTCCGGCGGCCAGCGCCAGCGCGTCGCCATCGCCCGGGCCCTGCTGCGCGACACCCCGATCCTGGTGCTGGACGAGGCGCTGTCCGCGGTCGACGCCGAGAACGAGGCGGTGATCCAGGAGGCGCTGGACCGGCTGATGCAGGGCCGCACCACGCTGGTGCTGGCGCACCGCCTGTCGAGCGTGATCGGCTGCGACCGCATCCTGGTGCTGGACCGCGGCCGGGTGGTCGAGAGCGGCCCCCACGCCGCGCTGATGCAGCAGGGCGGCGTCTATGCCGGGCTGATGGCCGAGCAGGCGCGCGAATCCGCCGCCGGCACGATCATCGATGCTCCGGTCACCACCCGCACGGTGGAGCCGGCGGCGCAGGGTCAGGCGCCCGGCGACGGCGCGACCAAGGCGGAGACCGAAGGCATCCTCAAGGCCGAAGGGCTGGGCTGGGGCCGGCTGGTGGCCGAGCTGATGCGGCTGGCCATGCCCTGGAAGGGCAAGCTGGCGCTGACCTTCGCCTTCGGCGTGCTGCGCGTTGTCAGCTTCATCGGTGTCGGGGTGCTGAGCGCCCTGGTTCTGCTGGCGCTGAAGAACGGTGAACCTTATGGCGCGCTGCTGTGGGCCCTGGCCGTCGTCGCGCCGCTGTCCGGCGTGCTGCACTGGCTGGAATCCTGGATCGCCCACGACATGGCCTTCCGCCTGCTGGCCGACATGCGCGCCGATGTGTTCCGCAAGCTCGACGCCCTGGCCCCGGCCTATCTGGTGCGGCGGCGCACCGGCGACCTGATGGCGCTGGTGACCCACGACATCGAGCTGGTGGAGTATTTCTTCGCCCACACCGTGGCACCGGCCTTCGTCGCCGTGCTGGTGCCGGCCGCGGTGCTGGCGGTGCTGGTCTGGGCCAGCCCGTGGATCGCGCTGGCGCTGCTGCCCTTCCTGCTGGCCGTGGCGGTGAGCCCGTTCCTGATGCGCGGCCGGGTCGACACGCTCGGCTCCGAGTCGCGGGAGGCGGCCGGCGAGCTCGGCGCCTTCGCCGTCGACTCGGTGCAGGGCCTGGGCGAGATCGTCGCCTTCCAGCAGGAGGGCGCGCGGGGCGACCGGCTGGACGCGCTGTCGCAGCGCTTCATCCGGCTGCGCCTGCCCTTCTTCGCCGAGCTGACCCGGCAGCAGAGCCTGCTGGAGGTCCTGACCGGCCTGGGCGGCCTGGCCGTCGTGGTGACCGGCGCCGCGCTGTCGACCCATGGCGCGATCGACCCCGGCCTGCTGCCGCTCTTGACCATCCTGGCCATGGCCGCCTTCCTGCCGGTGTCGGAGATCGCGCAGATCGGCCGCCAGCTGGCCGACACGCTGGGCGCCACCCGCCGCATCTACGGGCTGAAGGCCGAGCCGGTGCCGGTCGTGGACGGGCCGGGCGTGCCCGACCATTCGGGCCCGGCGGCGCTGGCGCTGCAGGGCGTCGGCTTCACCTACCCCGGCCAGGGCCGGCGTGCCCTGGCCGGGGTGACGGTCGAGATCCCGGCCGGCAAGACGGTGGCGCTGGTCGGCACCTCCGGCGCCGGCAAGACCACCACGGCGCAGCTGCTGATGCGGTTCTGGGACCCGGACGAAGGCCGGATCATCCTGAACGGGGCCGATCTGCGCGACTACGCCCTCGACGACCTGCGCCGGCGCATCGCCCTGGTGGCCCAGGATACCTACCTGTTCAACGACACGCTGCGGGCCAACATCCGGATCGCCCGGCCGGAAGCGAGCGAGGCGGAGCTGGCGGCGGCGATCGAGCACGCCTCGCTGGCCGAGCTGGTCGAGACCCTGCCCGAAGGGCTCGACTCGCCGGTGGGCGAGCGCGGCACCGCCCTGTCCGGCGGCCAGCGCCAGCGCGTCGCCATCGCCCGTGCCTTCCTGAAGAACGCATCGGTGCTGATCCTGGACGAGGCGACCTCGCATCTCGACACGGTGAACGAGCAGGCGGTGCGCCGGGCGCTGGACCGGCTGCAGGCCGACCGCACCACCATCGTCATCGCCCACCGCCTGTCGACCGTGCGCGACGCCGACCTGATCGTGGTGCTGGACGAGGGCCGGGTGGCGGAGACGGGGACCCATGCGGCGCTGCTGGCTCGCGGCGGCCTCTACGCCCAGCTGGTCTCCCGCCAACTCGCCTCGGCCCAGGCGGCGCAGTAGGTGGGGCTCCGTAGGTTGGGTTCGCCTCGGCGAACCCAACACCGTTCCCGGCCGTGCCATGTTGGGTTCGCGTACCGCGAACCCAACCTACGGCCCCTACTCTCCCGCCGCCCTCCGGGCCGCGGCGGCGCCTTCGCCGGTCAGCTGCAGGAAGATGTCCTCGAGGTCGGTCTCCTCGGTGGTCAGGTCGGCGATGCGCACGCCGGCCTGGTCCATGAGGGTCAGCAGGTCGCCCAGCCGGGTCTCGCTCGGCCGGTAGCGCACCACCAGCCGGGCCGCGCCCGCCAGCTCCATGCCGCGGGCGGCCAGGGCCGGCGGCAGCGCGTCCAAGGGCTCGCTCAGGCTCACCACCAGGGTCTTGCTGTCGACGCTGGAGAGCAGGTTGGCGGTGCTGTCGCAGGCGACGATGCGGCCGTGATCGATGATCGCGATCCGGTCGCACAGCTCCTCCGCCTCCTCCAGATAATGTGTGGTCAGGACGATGGTGGTGCCGGCCCGGTTCAGCGCCCGGACATGGGCCCACAGGCTGCGCCGCAACTCGATGTCGACGCCGGCGGTCGGCTCGTCCAGCACCAGCACCGGCGGCGAATGCACCATCGCCTTGGCCACCATCAGCCGCCGCCGCATGCCGCCCGAGAGGGTGCGGGCATAGGCGTCGGCCTTGTCGGCCAGCCCGACCGCCGCCAGCAGCTCCGTGGTGATCCGCTCCTTCTTCGGCACGCCGTACAGCCCGGCCTGCAGGTCCAGGAGCTCGCGCGGGGTGAAGAAGGGGTCGATGTTCAGCTCCTGCGGCACCACGCCGATCGCGGCCCGCGCCTGACGCGTCGCCCGGCCGATGTCGAAGCCCCAGATCCAGGCGTCGCCTGCGGTCTTGGTGACCAGGCCGGCCAGGATGTTGATCAGCGTCGACTTGCCGGCGCCGTTCGGGCCCAAGAGGCCGAAGATCGAGCCGGCGGGGATGTCGAGGTCGATCGGGTGCAGCGCCAGCTTGTCCGGCTGCCTGTTGCGCCCGCGATAGGTCTTGGTCAGGCCGCGCAGGCGGATGGCGCTCTCGGGGGCGGCGACATTCATGATTGTACGTGAAACAGTTGATCGGCCGGGCGCCATGGGTATCATCCGCCCGGAATGCGGGCAATCATCGCCCGCCCATGCTTTGCCGCCAGGAACCCCCAGCCATGCAGCCCGCCGCCCTTCAGCCGTCCGAGGTGATCGAGGTCGACCGCGATGTCGAGACCGTCGGATGCGACGGCGACGGTGGTCCGCTGGGTCACCCGATGGTCTACTACCCGATCGGGCATGAGCACGAGGTGGTGTGCAACTACTGCGGCCGCCGCTTCGTCCGCAAGGCCAACCGCCACGGCCACTGACCCACTGAGGGCGCGATGACGCCCGCCTCGGTCGAGGAATTCTGCCTGGCCCTGCCCGGCGCGGCCTTGAGCGTGCAGTGGGGCGGCGCCCATGTGTTCAAGGTCGGCGGCAAGATCTTCGCCATCCTGGCCGGGATGTCGCGCGGCGCGCCCGAGGCGTGGTTCAAGGCCTCGGAGTTCTCCTACATCCTCCTGGTCGAGCAGCCGGGCATCCGCCCGGCGCCCTATCTGGCCCGTGCCAAATGGGTGGCGGCGGCGCTCGACGCCCTGCCGCCGGACGACCTGCAGGCCTATCTCCGCGAGGCGCACCGCCTGGTCCTGGCCAAGCTGACCCGGGCGGCGCGGGCGGAGATCCTGGGGACGGGGTGACGGATCGCGCGCTTCCGATCCGTCCGGCACTCCTGTAAGAGACCGTTTGGAAATGCGCTGGCGTGAGTCGGCTGGCGGTGGCTTCGAGAACCGGAGCGCAGCGCACAATTGGTGCGTGAGCACCGGAAGCGCAGAAGCCGCCGTCAGACGGCCGCGCCAGTAGCATTTACAAGCGGTCTCGAAGAGGCCCAGACCCGTTCCGACCGCCCGAGGGGCCATGTCGCGCCAGCCGATCTTCAACGTCCCGCCGATCACGCTGTGGCTGAGCGGCGTGATGATCGCGGTCTTCGCCATCATCCACCTGCTGCCGGAAGCGGTCTGGGCGCCGGTCGTCTACCGCATGGCCGTGGTTCCGGCCTATTTCGGCTATCTCGGACAGCTGCCGCCGCTCGACGCGCTGACGGTGGTCGCCTCGCTGGTGTTCTACGCGCTGATCCATTACGAGCCGATCCACCTGATCGCCAATCTCGGCTTCTTCCTGGCCTTCGGCAGCGTCTGCGAACGGCATTACGGCCCGCGCCGCTACACCGTGCTGCTGCTGGCCACGACGGTGGTGGCGGCCCTGGTGCAGATCGCCGCGAGCTGGGGCGCCGAGACCACGCTGATCGGCGCTTCCGGCGCGGTGTCGGGCTGCATCGCCGCCTTCTGCCGGCTGGCGCTGGCGCGGCACGACCCGGCGGGGCGTCGGCTGGCCCTGAACCTGATCGGCTTCACCATCATCGCCAACGCCCTGTTCGCGCTGATGGGCGGCGGCTTCATGGGCGTCGACGCCCAGATCGCCTGGCAGGCGCATATCGGCGGCTTCCTGGCCGGCCTGCTGCTGGGCGCGCCCCGACGGGCGTGACGGGCCGGGCGTGACGGGCCGGGCGTAACGTCGGGGCGTGACGCGGCGGCCACAGCCGTCCCGGGCAGTCACAATCCTGAAGACTCGACGTTGCAGCCCGAGGACGCCCCGCCTATATGCACGGTGAAGCAAGAGCCGCCCCCGGGCGGCATGGAATCATTGGGGGTCCCGGCGGTGCCTCACCGAGGGCCAGCCGCGACCTGCTGAAGGAATGAGGAAGAGATGAGCAAAGTCATCGGTATCGACCTCGGCACGACCAATTCCTGCGTCGCCATCATGGATGGGGCCCAGGGCCGGGTGATCGAGAACGCGGAGGGCGCGCGCACCACGCCGTCGATCGTCGCCTTCACCGAATCGGGTGAGCGGCTGGTCGGCCAGGCGGCGAAGCGCCAGGCGGTGACCAACCCCGAGAACACCATCTTCGCGGTCAAGCGCCTGATCGGCCGCCGCTACGACGACCCGATGACCCAGAAGGACAAGGGCCTGGTCCCGTACCAGATCGTGTCCGGCGACAACGGCGACGCCTGGGTCGAGTCGCGCGGCCAGAAATACGCCCCGAGCCAGATTTCCGCCTTCACGCTGGGGAAGATGAAGGAGACGGCCGAGGCGTTCCTGGGCGAGAAGGTGACGCAGGCCGTCATCACCGTCCCGGCCTATTTCAACGACAGCCAGCGCCAGGCCACCAAGGATGCCGGCAAGATCGCCGGGCTCGAGGTGCTGCGCATCATCAACGAGCCGACGGCGGCCGCCCTGGCCTATGGCCTGGACAAGAAGGCGTCGGGCACGATCGCGGTCTACGACCTCGGCGGCGGCACCTTCGACATCTCGATCCTCGAGATCGGCGACGGCGTGTTCGAGGTGAAGTCGACCAACGGCGACACCTTCCTGGGCGGTGAGGATTTCGACGCCAAGATCATCGACTATCTGGCCGAGGAGTTCAAAAAGGAGCAGGGCATCGACCTGCGCCGCGACAAGCTGGCCCTGCAGCGCCTGAAGGAAGCGGCCGAGAAGGCGAAGATCGAGCTGTCCTCCTCGGTCCAGACCGAGGTCAACCTGCCCTTCATCACCGCCGACGCGTCCGGCCCGAAGCACCTGAACATCAAGCTGACCCGGGCCAAGCTAGAGGCGCTGGTCGACGACCTGATCCAGCGCACGGTCGAGCCGTGCCGCGCCGCGCTGAAGGACGCCGGCCTGAAGGCCAGCGAGATCGACGAGGTGATCCTGGTCGGCGGCATGACCCGCATGCCCAAGGTCATCGAGACGGTGAAGCAGTTCTTCGGCAAGGAGCCGCATCGCGGCGTTAACCCGGATGAGGTCGTGGCCGTCGGCGCCGCGATCCAGGGCGGCGTGCTGCGCGGCGAGGTCAAGGACGTGCTGCTGCTCGACGTCACCCCGCTGTCGCTGGGCATCGAGACGCTGGGCGGCGTGTTCACCCGGCTGATCGAGCGCAACACCACGATCCCGACCAAGAAGAGCCAGACCTTCTCGACCGCCGAGGACAACCAGACCGCGGTGACCATCCGCGTGTTCCAGGGCGAACGCGAGATGGCGGCCGACAACAAGATCCTCGGCCAGTTCGACCTGGTCGGCATCCCGCCGGCCCCGCGCGGCATGCCGCAGGTCGAGGTGACCTTCGACATCGACGCCAACGGCCTGGTCAATGTCAGCGCCAAGGACAAGGCGACCGGCAAGGAGCAGGCGATCCGCATCCAGGCGTCGGGCGGCCTGTCCGATTCCGACATCGACAAGATGGTGAAGGACGCGGAGGCCAACGCCGCCACCGACAAGAAGCGCCGCGAGGCGGTCGAGGCCCGCAACCACGGCGATGCGCTGGTCCATTCGACCGAGAAGCAGCTGGCCGAGTTCGGCGACAAGGTCGACGCGGCCGACAAGGCGGCGGTCGAGGCCGCGATCGCCGACCTGAAGTCGGTGCTGTCGGGCGACGACGCCGACCAGATCAAGGCCAAGACCGAGGCCCTGGCCCAGGCGGCGATGAAGATCGGCGAGGCCATGTACAAGGCCAGCCAGGAGTCGGGCGCGGCGCCGGAGGGCGGCGAGCAGGCTTCGGCGAAGCCGGATGACGGTGTGGTCGACGCCGATTTCGAGGAAGTCGACGACGACAAGAAGAAGAAGTCGGCGTGACCGCGGTCGCATGACCACGATACACCGATAAGGGGCAGACGCCGCCCCCGCGAGGGTCCGTGACGGACCGCGCGGGGGCGGTTTTCATCCGGGCCGGGGCCATTGAGGGCTCTCCCGGCTCGGCACGAGGATCCGAATGGCGAAGCAGGACTTTTACGATCTTCTGGGGGTCGCGCGCGGCGCCGGCGCGGACGAGATCAAGAAGGCCTACCGCAAGCTGGCGATGCAGTACCACCCGGACCGCAACCCGGGCGACCAGACCGCCGAGCACAAGTTCAAGGAAATCAACGAGGCCTACGACGTCCTGAAGGACGAGCAGAAGCGCGCTGCCTATGACCGCTTCGGCCATGCCGCCTTCGACGGCGGCGCCGGGCCGCGGGGGCCGGGCGGCGCCGACTTCTCCGGCGGTTTCGCCGACATCTTCGAGGAGATGTTCGGCGACTTCATGGGCGGCCGCCGCGGCGGCCAGCGCGCCCAGGCCGGGCGCGGCGCCGATGTCCGCTTCAACCTCGAGATCACGCTGGAGGAGGCGTTCCTCGGCAAGCAGGCCACGGTCAAGGTGCCGTCCTCGGTCGCTTGCGAGGTCTGCGACGGCTCGGGCGCCGAGCCCGGCAGCCAGCCGGTGACCTGCCCGACCTGCGGCGGCGCCGGCCGCGTCCGCGCCTCCCAGGGCTTCTTCACGGTCGAGCGCACCTGCCCCGGCTGCGGCGGCCAGGGCCGGGTGATCAAGAATCCGTGCCGGAACTGCGCCGGCTCCGGCCGCGTGCGCAAGGACAAGACGCTGAAGGTCGACATCCCGCCCGGGGTGGACGACGGCACCCGCATCCGCCTGTCGAACGAGGGCGAGAGCGGCATGCGCGGCGCCCCGCCCGGCGACCTGTACATCTTCCTGTCGGTGCGGCCGCACGCGCTGTTCCAGCGCGACGGCGCCGACCTGTTCTGCAAGGCGCCGATCCCGATGACCACGGCGGCGCTGGGCGGGCCGATCGAGATCCCCGCGATCGACGGCGGCCGCGCCAAGATCACGGTGCCGGCCGGCACCCAGTCCGGCGCTCGCTTCCGCCTGCGCGGCAAGGGCATGTCGGTGCTGCGCTCGGCCGGCCGCGGCGACATGTATGTCGAGCTGCAGGTCGAGACCCCGGTCAACCTGAGCAAGCGCCAGCGCGAGCTGCTCGAGGAGTTCGAGCGCGAGGGCGGCGGCGGCACCAGCCCCGAGAGCCAGGGCTTCTTCGCCAAGGTGAAGGAATTCTTCAAGGAGTAGCGGCGCCATTAGCCGGGCCGCCATTCCCCTTTCTGTCATCGCCGGGCTTGACCCGGTGATCCAGGGGCCGCAAAGAGCCGGTGCATCCTCTCCGGATGCCCGGACCAGCAGAGGACCCTGCCGCATGACCGCCGGCGACACCCCCCGCCCCGTCGAGGGCCCCGTCAGGATCGGCATCACCGGCGCCGCCGGCCGGATGGGCCGGATGCTGATCCGGACCGTGCTGGACGCGGCCGACGGCTCGGTGGTGCTGCACGGCGCGGTCGTCAGCGAAGGCAGCGCCGCGATCGGCCAGGATGCCGGGCTGCTGGCCGGGCGCCCGGCCTGCGGCGTCGCCGTCTCCGACGACCCGGTGCAGCTGTTCGCCACCGCCGATGCGGTGATCGACTTCACCCGGCCCGAAGCCTCGGTCCGCTTCGCCGCGCTGGCGGCCCAGGGCAAGGCGGTGCATGTGGTCGGCACCACCGGCTTTTCGGCCGAGGACCTGGCGGCGCTGGGCCGGGCCGCGCGGCACACCCCGATCATCCAGTCCTACAATATGAGCCTGGGCGTGACCCTGCTGGCGGCGCTGGTGCGCCAGGCCGCCCGCGCGCTGGACGCCGGCTGGGACCTCGAGGTGGTGGAGATGCACCACCGCCACAAGATCGACGCCCCCTCCGGCACCGCCATCCTGCTGGGCCGCGCCGCCGCCGAGGGCCGTGGCGTCGACTTCGACGCGGTGAAGGCGGTCGACCGCGACGGCAAGCGCATCGAAGGCGCCATCGGCTTCGCCACGCTGCGGGGCGGCGACGTGGTCGGCGAGCATGCGGTGATCCTGGCCGGGGCCGGCGAGCGCATCGAGCTGGGGCACCGGGCGACCGACCGCGGCATCTTCGCCCGCGGCGCGGTCAAGGCCGCCCTGTGGGGCCGCGGCCGCGCGCCTGGCCTCTATTCGATGAACGACGTGCTGGGGCTGAGCTGAGATCGCCGTCGTAGGTTGGGTTCGCATCGCGAACCCAACACTGTACAGCGGTGGGATGTCGGGTTCGCCAAGAGCGAACCCGACCTACGCGATTACGCGCAAATCGCCGGCCTCCGCTCGATCCAGGGCTGCGCCGCCTCCAGCTGGGTCGCCAGGCGCAGCAGCGTCGCCTCGTCGCCGGTGCGGCCGACCAGCTGCACCCCGACCGGCAGACCGTCCGGCGTCCAGTGCATCGGCAGCGACATCGCCGGCAGGCCGGACAGGTTGAACGGGAACATGAACACGGCGTCGGACCACAGGGCGTTGTAGGCGTCGTAGTCGGTCATGGTCATGTCCCAGTGACCGAAGGGCCGCGGCGGCTGGGTCAGGGCCGGGGTCAGCACGGCATCGAAGGGCAGCAGCTGTCCCACCAGCCCTCGGCCGAACAGGCGCAGCGCCTCGACGTCGCCGGCGTGGCGGATGCCGCCGATCGACCGGCCGCGCTCGATCGCAGCCCAGACCACCGGCGCGACATCGGCCGGCGCCACCGGACGGCCGACCACGGGCTCCAGCGCCGCGAACATCCCCGCCGTCTGCACCGCCGCCATGTCGGTGTAGACCGACCAGGCGCGCGGCGCGTCGAAATCGAGCTCGTGCTCCTCGACGACATGGCCCAGCCCCTCCAGCAGCTGCGCCGTGCCGCGTACCGCCGACAGCACTTCGGGATGGATCGGGCCGCCATCCGGCGCCCGGGTGACAAGGCCGATGCGCAGCCCCTTCGCCGGCTGCCGCGCCGCCGCGGCCCAGCCCTCCGCCGGCACCTGGGGCGTGTAGGGGTCGCCCGGCGTGCCGCCGGCCACGGCGTCGAGATAGGCGGCGGTGTCGCGCACCGTGCGCGAGACGCAGAGCGAATAGACCCCGCCATACCAGACATCGACCGCATCCGGGGCGAAGGTGATGCGGCCGCGCGACGGCTTCAGCCCGACCAGGCCGCAATTGGAGGCCGGCACGCGGATCGACCCGGCGCCGTCGGTGGCTTCGGCCAGCGGCACCATCCGTGCCGCCACCGCCGCGGCCGACCCGCCGCTGGAGCCGCCGGGGGTGACGCCCCCGCGCCAGGGGTTGTTCGTGCGGCCATACAGCGTCGGCTCGGTCGAGATGCACCAGCCGATCTCCGGCACGTTGCTGCGGCCGAGCGGCGCCAGCCCGGCGCGCTTGATCCGCCGGGTCAGCTCGCTGTCGCCCCCAGCCGGCAGGTCGCGGAAATAGGCGCAGCTCCAGCTCGCCGGCACGTCCTGCCACTGCGAGGCGAGGTCCTTCATCAGGAACGGCACACCGGCGAAGGGCGCCCCGGCCGGCGCCCGCGCCGCCAGGCCGCGGCCGATGTCGTAGGCCTTGCGGGTGACGGCGTTGAGCTGCGGGTTCAGCCGGTCGATCACGGTGATCGCGGTCTCGACCAGCTCGGCCGCCGAGACCGCGCCGCTGCGCACCCATTCGGCCAGCCCCAGCCCGTCGCGCGCCGCATAGTCGCGGATCAGAGCCTCGGTGACGATCGCCATGCGCTTCCCCTCCTGCCGGTTTCGGGGAGGCTAGCACGGGTGACGCCGACGGCAACGATGCCCGGCCGTGGGGCTGCCATCACAGCCTCGCGCCCATGCTATGCTGCAGCATGGACGACATCCTGACGGACGCCGTGATCGATCGGGCGCGCGGCGCCCTGGTGGGGCTCGCGGTCGGCGACGCGCTCGGCACCACGCTCGAATTCAGCACCCGCGACAGCCGGCCCCATCATCGCGAGATGACCGGCGGCGGCCCGTTCGGGCTCCGGCCCGGGGAGTGGACCGACGACACCAGCATGGCGCTGGCCCTGGCCGACAGCCTGATCACCCGCGGCGGCTTCGATGCGACCGACCTGGTGGACCGCTTCGTCGCCTGGTGGCAGGACGGCCGCTACTCCTGCACCGGTGCGTGCTTCGACATCGGCATGGCCACGCAGCAAGCGCTGGACCATTACCTGCATGGCGGCGGTCCCTTCGCCGGATCGACCGACCCGACCACGGCCGGCAACGGGTCGCTGATGCGGCTGGCGCCCGCCGTGCTGCACACCCTTCGCGACGCCGAGGCCTGCCGCCGCATCGCCGCCGATCAGAGCCGCACCACCCATGGCGCGCGCGAGGCGACGGACGCCTGCGTCTTCTTCGCGGAGATGCTGCGATCGGCGATCCTGGGCGCCGGCAAGGCCGCGACGCTGGCGCCCAGGGCGTGGGACGGCGCCGCCAGGATCCAGAGCATCGCCCATGGCGATTGGCGCGGCCAGCCGCGAGCCCTGATCGAATCCTCAGGCTATGTCGTCCACACGCTGGAAGCAGCCCTGTGGGCGGTGGACCGCACCGACAGCTTCGAGGAGGCGTTGGTCCTGGCCGTGAATCTCGCCGACGACGCCGATTCGGTCGGCGCCGTCACCGGCCAACTGGCCGGCGCGCTGTACGGGATGTCGGGCATCCCCCGGCGCTGGCTGGAACCGCTGGCCTGGCGGGAGCGGATCGTGGAGATGTCGGACGCCCTGGCCTCCGGCGGCTAAGCAGCCTCGGAGTCGGTCAGGCCGGCTTCCCAGGCCAGCAGGGCCTGCTTCTTGGTGGGGCCCCAGCGGTAGTTGTGGATGATGCCGCTGGCCCGGATCACCCGGTGGCAGGGGATCAGCACCGAGACTGGATTGGACCCGACCGCGCCGCCCACCGCGCGGCTGGCGGTCGGCCGGCCGATCGCGGCGGCGACGTCGCCGTAGCTCGCCACCCGGCCGGGCGGGATCGACAGCAGCGCCTCCCACACCTTGACCTGGAAGTTGGTGCCGCGCAGCAGCACGGGCAGCGGCGGGTTGTCCGCCGTCGGGGCGGCCACCGGCGCGAACATCCGGGCCACCACCGCGGCGGTGGCGGCCTGGTCGCGCACCAGCTCCGCCCCCGGCCATTCGCCGGCGAACTCGGCCACGGCGGCGCCCTCGTCGCCGGTCACGAAGCTGAACCAGCAGACACCGCGGTCGGTGGTGCCGACGATGCAGCGGCCGAACGGGCTGGAGTGCAGGCCCCAGCGGATGACCAGCCCGGCGCCGCGCGCCTTCCAGTCGCCCGGGGTCATCGCCTCGCAGGTCACGAACAGGTCGTGCAGCCGCGACGGGCCGGACAGGCCGGTGTCGAGCGCGGCGTCGAGCAGGCTGGTCGGGGCGCTGAGCAGCCGGCGCGCATGGTCGAGCCGCAGATATTGGGCGAAGCGCTTCGGGCTGATCCCGACCCAGCGCGAGAACACGCGCTGGAAATGGTGCGGGTGCAGCCCGGCCTCGGCCGCCAGCGCCGCCAGGTCGGGCGGGTCGTCGCGCCGCTCCACCAGCAGGGCGATCGCACGGGCCACCGCCTCATGGCGCGGCTCGTCGGCGGCATAAGCCAACTCATCGGCGGAGAGGGTGCTCATGCCGCCAGTGTCCCGCCGCCGGCCTGTGCGGACAACCCGGAAGTTGCGGTCAGGCGCCGCGCAGCCGGTCGAGCGCCGCCGACAGGTCGCGCGCCAGACGGGCGCGGTCGGACGGCGCCAGGAAGCCGCCGATGGCGACGCGCTGGCCGTGGCTGGCCAGGGTGACCCGGTTCTGGCCGACCTCGCTGCGGTCGACCTCGACCCGCAGCCAGTAGGGCTGCAGCTCGATCCGGTGCGACACGCCGCGATGGTCGCCATGCTCGATCACCAGCCGGTCGGCGGTCAGGCGCAGGCTTTCCCAGCTGCGCTCGGCCCGGCGCAGATTCGACCGCATCAGGACGAACAGCAGCAGGGCGTCGAGGCCGTAGAAGCCGAACACCGGCCAGGCGCCGAGCATCAGGAACAGCACGCCGTTGAACAGGCTGGTGACGCCGACCACGCCGATCACCAGCCAGAAGCCGATCGGTCCCAGGCTGCGCTTCGGCCGCAGCAGCCGCTCGAACAGGGCCGGTCCGCGGTCCTCCATGGCGCCGCCATGGGCGCCGATCCGGGTGAGGCTGCTGCTGCGCATGGAACCAGCATAGGCCGGGCCGGCGGCATGGCAATGGCCGATGGCGCGCCTCCCGTCGCCCCGTTAGGCTGCGGCGCATGAAGCCAGCCGCCATCGACACGTTCTACGCCCGACTCGCCGCCCGGATGCCGGAGCCGAAGAGCGAGCTGAATTACCACAACCCCTACACCCTGCTGGTCGCGGTGGTGCTGTCGGCCCAGGCCACCGATGTCGGGGTGAACAAGGCGACCGGCCCGCTCTTCGCCGTCGCCGACACGCCGGAGAAGATCGCGGCGCTGGGGGTGGAGGGGCTGTCGCGCTACATCCGCACCATCGGCCTCTACAACATGAAGGCGAAGAACGTCATCGCCCTGTCGCAGATCCTGCTGCGCGAGCATGGCGGCGAGGTGCCGCGCGACCGGGCGGCGCTGGAAGCGCTGCCGGGTGTCGGCCGCAAGACCGCCAATGTCGTGCTGAACGTGGCGTTCGGCGAGCCGACCATCGCCGTCGACACCCACATCTTCCGGGTCGGCAACCGCACCGGCCTGGCCCGCGGCAAGACGCCGGACGCGGTGGAGAAGGTGCTGGAGCGGGTGACGCCGGACCGCTGGAAGCTGCACGCGCATCACTGGCTGATCCTGCACGGCCGCTACACCTGCAAGGCTCGCAAGCCGCTGTGCCCGGCCTGCCCCGTCGCCGACCTGTGCGAATGGCCGGAGAAGACGGCATCGGTGCCGGCTTAGTTAGAGCGGCACCCCCGCCCGCTCTCCCGCCCGCCGGCCCGCGGCACCGGCCAGCATCGCCAGATGGGCCCGGGCGATGCCCAGCTTCTTCTCGAAAGACGTGCCGGATTCGATACGGTGGAACAGGTCCTGGCGGTCCGACAGGGCGTCGATCATGCGGTCGACATAGGGCTGCCGGGGCCGGGCGCGGGCAACCGCCCGCAGATGGGCCAGGCCGTCCGGATCGGCGAGGTCGGCATCGAAGCCGTCCCGGATCTCGCCGGCCAGCGCGGCCTCGAACCACGGCAGCAGCCGGGGGTGGGTCAGCAGCGCCCCGAACAGCGCATCGTCGCGATAGCCGTGCCAGCGCGTGGTCAGGCGCCGGGCCTCGTCGTCGCCGACGCTGGCGAGGTCCTTGAACGAGCTGCCGCCGCCGTGCCGGGTGACGGCGGCGACGCGCTCGCTCGACCGCAGCCCGAGCCGGTCAGCCACGCGCTGCCGGTAGTCCGAATCCAGCACCCAGGCGTTGTAGCCGATCAGCGACAGCTCCGGCACGGCGCCTTCGGCATAGGCCTCGAGCCAGTCGCGCTGGGCGAAGAGCTGGCGCAGGATCATCACCAGGTCCAGCCGGGCCAGACGCTTGCGATGCATCAGGCTGGCGGTGAGGTTCAGCGGGTCGCGCAGGAACAGCAGGTCGACCCGCCGGCCGCCGGCCGCGCGCTGCATCCGCCAGGCGGCCTCGAGCCCCAGCCGCGTCACGCCCTCATAGTTGAAGATCGTGGTGCCGTGCGCGCCCTTGCCCCGCGCCGCCGGGCCCGTGACCTTGCCGAGATGCGCCCGGATCGGGTCGCCGATCACGGCGTTGTTGACGAAGGCAGCCGGCGTTTCCCGATGCTGCCGCAGCCAGCGGACGAAGGCGTGATGGCCGGACCGCTTGGTCGAGATGACGTTGATGAATTCGAGACCCATCCTGCGTCCCGCTCTCCCTCGGTGTGGACGGATGAAGTTCCCTGCCCCGTTTTCCGGACAGCGGACGGCACCGCCATCGGCCGGCATGGCGCCGGCGCGGCTATCCTTACAGAAAAGTAAAGTCGGGCAGAACCGCTAAGTTCGCCGCAGGGGCGGATGCGCCCGCGCCGGCCGCCGGTCAGGCCGGCGGGTCGGCGATCTCGTCATAGCCGCGATTGAGGAACTCGATCAGGCACAGCCCGTGGCCGAAGGGGTCGGCCAGCGACGCCAGCCGGCCCCAGACCGCGGTGCGGATGCCGCCCTCGGCCACGGCGCCGGCCGCGACCGCGCGGGCCAGCGCCGCCGCGACGTCGTCCACCACCACATCGAGATGCACCGGCGTCCAGTGCCGGGCGTAGCCGCGGCGGCTGTCGCCGGCGCCGACCGTGCCGGCCGCCTTGCGCAGCAGGTAGAGGGGCGCGGGCCAGCCCGTCAGCTCCGCCATCTCGCCACCGAAGCGGCGGCCGACCTCGAGGCCGAAGGCGCCGGTGTAGAAAGCGATCGCGGCCTCGAGATCGGGCACGTCGATATTGACCAGCAGGCCCATGGCGGCTCCCCTCCTCGCCCCTGCGGCCGCCCTATCCCGACAGCGTCTCCGGATCGAGCGTGCCGAGGGCGGCGGCGAAATCGGTCATGTCGGCGGTCAGCCGGTCCAGGCCCTTGGTCGGCGACAGCGTCGCCTCGTCCATGTAGAGGGCCCGGTTCAGCTCGACCTGCAGGGCATGGATGCCGGCGCGCGGCCGGCCGTAGTGCCGGGTGGTGAAGCCGCCGGCATAGGGGGTGTTGCGGGTGACGACATAGCCGCGGCCGGCCAGCCACTGCTCCGCCGCCTCGGTCACCGTGGCGGCGCAGGAGCTGCCGTAGCAGTCGCCCAGCACGATGTCGACGGCGCGGCCGCCGGGGGTGCGCGAGGCGCCCTGCGACGGCATCGAATGGGCATCGATCAGGACGGCGTGGCCGAACCGGTCGCGGGTCTCGTCGACCAGCCCCCGCAGCGCCGCGTGATAGGGGGTGTAGTAGCGCTCGACCCGCGCCACCGCCTCGGCGAATCGCAGCTTGCCGCGATAGATGTCCTTCCCCTGGGCGACGATGCGGGCGATGGTGCCGAGCCCGGCGACCACGCGCGGCGAGCGGGTGTTGACCCAGCCCGGCAGCGCGTCGTCGAACATGTCGGGATCGAGCTCGTAGGCCTCGCGGTTGACGTCGAGGAAGGCGCGCGGGAACAGCGCGCAGAGGAGCGGCACCCCGCGCTCCGGCACCCGGCCGAAGATCTCGTCGACGAAGCCGTCCTCGGACCGGCGCAGCGTGTGCGGGTCGAGCCGCGCCGCGGCCAGGAACGACGGTGGGTAGTCGCGGCCGCTGTGCGGCGAGGCGACGACGACCGGGAGGCGCCGATCCTGCGGCAGGGCGATCGCCACCGCGTCGGACGCCGGCGACTGCGAGGCGACTTGACCATCCATCTCACCGTCATATCCCAGCGTCCGGGGGCTGTCGACGGGGCCGATGGGTCCGGTTCGGTTTGACGCTTGCACGCCCCGGTCGATGATGCTACATCGGCGCTCCCCGCGGACGACCGGCCTCCGGCCGTCCTTCCCGGTACCGGGCGCGTAGCTCAGCGGGAGAGCACTACGTTGACATCGTAGGGGTCACTGGTTCAATCCCAGTCGCGCCCACCACCGGACCTCAAATCCCCCACCGTAGATCCAGGCATACCCCCGAATAGGGGACCTTGGGCCCAATGGGCTTGCATAGGCGGCATCAGCGACCCGGCTCGTCGCCGGTCGAAGGCGGCTCGTCCTTGGCCGCGTCCAGGAACGGCAGCAGATCCGAAGGCCGGGCGTCGCCGGCGCGCCGGCGCAGGAACTCGGCCGCCGTCTCCACGGCGCCGATCTTCTCCGCGACCGCGGATGCAATCCACTGGTTGAGCGATACCCCGTCCTCTCGGGCAAGCCGCTGGGCGGCGGTCTTCACCGATACGGGCAGCTTGAGGGGGTAGGACGTCTTCGTCATCGCCTTATCTCCGCGAGCAGGTCTCTCGGCAGCAGAGCACACGGCTCAAACCATATCTCATGAGATATATGGAGCTTCTCCGACCGACCCGTTCCCCTCCACCTCCACGATCCCGACCCGCGATTCGATCTCCACGGCCGACACCACCCCCTCCGCCTGCTCGATCTCGCGGAAGCAGCGGTACATGCCGTCGTTAAAGCGGATGTCGTCGAACACCAGGATCCAGCGGCCGGCCAGGCGCGGCAGCAGCAGCTCCGCCTGCGCCTTGACGATCTCGCCGACATGGATGCCGTCGATGAAGGCGATCCCCGGCCGGCCGAAGGCGATCTTCGCCCCTTCGAACCCCGCCTCGAAGGTGTCGGCCACCGCAGTGAAGCGAGGGCTGATGGCCGCGAGGTTGGCGCGGGCGATCTCCTGCCACTGCCGGTTCGGGTCGAAGGTGACCAGCCGGCCGCGGCGGTTGGCCGCGAGGCCCGCCAGCCAGTACATGCCGGAGACGCCGAAGGCGGTGCCGATCTCGACCACCGTCCAGGGCCGGAACCGGCGCGCCAGCCGGACATAGAACCGGCCGTATTTGTGGCTGGTGCGGACGCTGTTGCTGGACCGCTTGAAGCTGTCGTCCGATGCGGTGAAGTCGCGATAGCCTTCCCAGAGGTCGAGCGGCCCGAGCTCCTGCGTCAGCCGGGCGCGCTCGGTGATCAGCCGCTCCTTGGCGAAGGGGCGGGGGCGGACGAGATCCGCCACCACCTCCTCGCTCAGGAACGCGGTGTCCCGCCGCCGGCGGACCACCGCCAGCGGCACCTGTGCCGGTTCTCCCATCCCGGACCGGGTCAGGCCGCGAGCGGGAACGGGCAGGCCTCGCGCAGCGCGGCGAGGTCCGGCATCCGCTCCGGCACATAGGTGCACAGCCGCGCATGGTCGGGCGTGACCGTGCCCAGCTCCGCCAGGTCGAAGGGCTCGACATCCTTCAGCCCGACCGAGGCGAAATAGTCCTCGAACTTGGTGTTGCCGCCCGGGATCTGGGTCTCGCTGGTCGACATCACCGCCCAGCCGACCGGGATGCCGTAGGCCTGCGCCACGATGAGGCCGTGCAGCGAGGTCGAGATGATGTGCTCGCATTCCGAGATCTCGTCGAGGAACGCCTCGATGCCGTCGTAGGAGCCGCGCATGATGTCGATCACCTTGACGTCCGGATGCACTTCGAGCGGCGCCGCCACATGGGTGAAGTGGCGGATCAGGCCGAGCTTGTGCTTCTTCGTGCCCTTCGGCTGGTACAGCTGCGGCAGCAGGAGGGCGACGTCGCCATAGACCTGCGGGCACTTCCCGCCGCTGTCGAGCACCAGGCGCCGGGTCAGCGGGCCACGCACCGCCTTGTATGCCGCCTCGGGATGCAGCTTGTCGGTCAGGCGCGGGCTGCCGGTGCCCCAGACCGGCGTGCCCTTCTTGGCGAACTTGATCACCGAGCCGATCACCAGCGCGCCGCTGCCCGCCGCCACCCAGCGCGGCGGCCGGCCGGTCAGCTTCTCGACGATGTAGGGGTTCAGGATGTCGCCGAAATTGCCAGGATAGGGCTGCTCCATCCACCACAGCTGCGGCCGCTGCTTCAGCGGCAGCTCCCCGGCCTTGGCCCGCTCCTCCAGCCCCAGCCGCAGCATCCGGCCCTGGGCGAAGGCCTTGGCCTTGGCGGTGCCGTGCTCCGCCAGCTCTCCGGCATAGCGCTGGCCCTCCTCCGGCAGGTGGAACTCGATGCAGAAATCCACCACCCGCTGCAGCAGGGCGGACAGGCGGTCGCTGTATTCGCCCTCCTGCCGCAGCTGGGCGACCCGGCCCTCATACAGCGCCAGCGCCGCCTGCTCGCCCTCCTGCCGGCGGGCCAGCCGGGCCAGGGTGTTGAGCGGGTCGTCCTGCGACGGGTCGAGATCGGTCATCTTCTTCAGATAGACCGCGGCGTTCTGCAGCTTGCCGGCCTTCAGCTCCTGCTCGGAGATCGCCTTCAGCACCCGGTACTGGCGCGACGGCTCCAGGATCGGCGCGTCGTGCTGGGCCACCTCCTTGACGAAGTCGCGGACATTGCCGCTGTCGCCGAAGGCGAACCAGGCGTCGGCCGCCCCCAGTTTGTCGCCCCAGGAGAGCCGCTTCGGCGGCAGCAGCGTGACCTGCAGCTGCTCGGAATGCGCCCGCCAGGCCTCCTCGAAGAAATAGTCGTCGGTGCCGCGCTCCTTGCTGCCCTTCTCCAGCTCCACCAGCTGCTCCAGCAGGCGGCGGGTCGGCGCCGTGTAGTTGAAGAACAGGAACCCGGGATGGAACGTCCGCGCGAAGATGAACGGGTCGTATTCCCGGAAGTACTTGAAGTTCCTCAGGAAGGCCGCGAAGTCGCTCTCGCTGCGCAGGAACGGGTCCGGCCGCTTGATGATCCGGGTGTCGATGTCGACCCAGATGATCGGCCGCTTATGCTCCTCCAGCTTGCGGGAGTAGTAGTTGACCTTGTAGCGGCAGATGTCGGCCCAGTTGGCGTCCGGCCCGAGCTTCACCTCCTCGAAATCGTACTCGATCTCGAGCTTCTTGCAGTCCTCGGCCAGGTGGTAGGCGGAGTCGTAGTAATACTGCTTCCCGCCGTAGAAGCTGACGACGACGGCTTCCTTATCCATGGTGCGCCTCTTCGAGCTGGAGCAGCAGGGTGGTCTCGTCGAGCTGGGCGATCTCGTAGATCGGCCGCTCGACCAGGTCGGACTCGGCGAAGGTGAAGATCCGCCGGCCCTCGCGGGCGATCTCGGAGCCGAGGAAGCTCTCGATCGCGTTGCGCACGGCCGGCAGGTCGGCCGCCTCGACGATGACATGCGGCGAGCGCGAGCGGATCGCGCGGATGCAGTCCGCCCGGTCCTTCGCGGCCTGGCCCGACAGGCGCAGCCGCACCAGGCTGGCGTCGTCGCAGGCCTTGGACAGCTGCTTCGGGTCGGCGGCATCGCACAGCTTGATCGCCGCCCCGCCGCCCTTGCCGTTGAGGGCGCGGTACTGCTTCAGGATCGGCTCGCCCTTGCTCTTCTCATAGGCGACCGACACCGACCCGGCCTTGGAGACCAGGGAGCCGAAGGCGGAGGCGAAGTAGAGGAAGCCGGGGTCGAGATCGACCACCCTGTCGCCCGGCTTCAGCACCTTGGCGGCGCAGGCCAGCGTGCTGTTCCGCCACCGCCGGGCCTCGATCTCCGACAGCTCGGCCTCGATGCCGTCGGCCGGCACGGCCAGCTGGATGGCATCGGCCGTGGTGACGACGACATGGTCCGGCAGCACGATCTCCTGGTTCTTCGGCGGCTCCTCGGCGGCTGCCGCCGCAGGCTCCGGCGCCTTCGCCGCGGGCACCGGATCGATCGCGATGGCCTCGACCGCGACGACCGGCTTCCGGTCGAAGGCGGCCGCGAACCGCTCGACATTGTCCAGCGCGCCCGTGATCGCGGCCGACCGCTCTTCCTCGCCGACCGGCTGGACGAACTCGATCGCGTCGCCGATCCGCAGGTTGCGGTTGGCGTGGTCGAGCAGGATCGCGGCGCGGGTCAGCGACGGGAACCGCTCGGCCAGCGCCCGGCCGCTCTTGCTGGTCGGGCCGCAGACCTGGACCAGCGGCGTCCGCCCCATGACCGAGAACAGCAGCCCATGGAAGCGGGAGCTCACGGCCAGGCCGGCCGAGGCGTAGAGGTCCATGATCGCCGAGACGTCGAACTCGGCGGCCTTGACCACATGGATCTCGCGCCGCTGCCGCAGCCGCTCGTAGATCGCCTCGTCGTCGACCGAATGCACGACGCCGACCACTGTGTCGTAGCCCTTGCCGAGGGCCTCGAGCGTCTCGTCGAGATAGGCGTCGATCGTGCTCTCGCGCTTGGCCAGCCAGCTCTCCAGGCTGTGGCTGAGCGACAGCACGGCGAGGTTCGGGTCGCGCCGGACCGGCACCGGCCGCGGCCCGTCCGCCAGCAGCAGGGCCAGGTCGCCGGTGGTGTGGACGTTCTTCAGCCCCACCGTCTCGGTCAGGATGGTGGTGTCGCTGTGCTCCCGCGCCGTGACCAGCCGCGCCAGCGACAGCGTGTCCTTGTAGGCGGCGGCGCCGAGCGTGGTCCGGATCCCCTGCGTGCCGACGCCGAGCACGGCGGAGGGGATGCCGCGCTCATAGGCGTAGCGGATCGGCGCCGTGTAGTTCGAGACGTTGCTGAAGCTGCTGTCGTAGAGCAGCCCGCCGCCGCCGACCGCCAGCAGGTCGGCGCCGTCGATCACGGAGTAGTCGGGGTTGGGGCCGACCAGCTCGACCTCGTCGAAGCCGTTCCGGTACAGGACCTCGCGGGCGCCGAAGCTGACCGCGTCGTCGCCGACATTGCCGACCCCGAAGGCCGAGACCACCACCGCCCGCCTGTTTGCCGAACGAGGCCGCACGCGCATGTCGCGCTTGACGTATTCGAGCACCGGCTGGGTGTGCCGCCGCCGGGCGACGTCGAGCACCGACGGCTTGGCGCCGGCGGCGTGCCTGGCGAACACCACGAAGACCTCGTTGGCGTGCACGATGTCGCCGTGGATCACCAGCGCCTGCAGGATCTGCCGCGGCAGGCGCGGCATCAGGCCCTTGTGGACGATCGCCCGGTCGGGGACCGGCGATTTCAGCTGCGCCGCCGCGCTGTATGGAATAACCCGGGCGTTGGCGAGATCCTTCGACAGGGCTTCGAACAGATAGTCAGGAACGAGAACCTCGTCTCCCGGCGCAAGCTTCAGCGACGAGATCATATCCTTGTGGTGCTTATCCACTGTCCCCTCCGAGAAACCGGTTGAAAGGGGGAGGGTGGCGCGACCAGCTTTCCCGCGGGTCCGGAAGGGCCTCTTCCGGACCCGCGGGCATGACGGGCTGGCTCCCGCCGGCAGTGCGGCCGGGCGGGCGGTGGCTGTCATCGCTGGAAACGCGGAAACGTCGGCGCTACGGGGCGTCGGGTCTCGGTCTGGGACGCCGGTGGTCGATCGATTCCATCTGATCCCCCTTCACTGAGGTGCGCGGCCGCCATCAGCCGTCCGGACGGATCCGGGATCAGCTGACAATCGCGACCGCCTTCCCCGGGTTGGGTCCCCAGATCAGGCACAATGGCGCCGAAGCGCCATTCGCCCCGCAGGCTGAACGCCTTGCGATAGGTTAGTCGGCCGCAGGCCACCGGATCTTTTTGACACCGTTCATGTTGCAGCGCAATCAGTAATTCGTCTGCTCTTTCCACTGCTAATAAAGATCATAATTTATATTATTGTCTGCTAATTGCGATTTCGCATTGCCCAATTTTTATGCATTCTTTATTTGGTCACACACCCTCAACTTTCTATATTAGAATCATGCGGCAGAAGCGGCAACCCTGTATCGATCATTCCTTTCGGTGAAAACCATCAATCCTGGTTTTCATTGTGGAATTACAGATGGTCCTTCGCCGAAGTCTGGCCGGTGCCTGCGGGCTCAGGCTGCCGCCTTGCGGCGCTCCAACCGCCGGATCGCATCGGCGAGCGGCCGGGCGGCATCGTCATAGCCGTCCCAGGCGGCGCTCTTCGCCAGCAGGTCCGGCGCGGTGCGCAGGGTGTAGCGCTTCGGGTCGAGGCCTTTGCGCACCCGGTCCCAGGTCAGCGGCATCGACACGGTGGCGCCCGGCCGGGCCCGCGGCGACAGCGGCGCCACCGCGGTCGACATCCGGTCGTTGCGCAGATAGTCGAGGAAGATCCGGCCCCGGCGCTTGTCCTTGGCCATGGTGACGACGTAGCGGTCCGGCGCGTCGCCGGCCATGCGCAGGCAGACCTCCTTGGCGAAGCCCTTCGCCTCCGGCCAGTCCGGCCCGCCGGCGCGGGAGGCGGCGAGCGGCGTCACCACATGCAGCCCCTTGCCGCCGGTGGTCTTGCAGAACGGGACCAGGCCGACCGCCTCCAGCCTGTCCTTCAGCTCCCGCGCCGCCTCGACCACCCCGGCGAAGTCGACGCCGGGGCCGGGGTCGAGATCGAACACCAGGCGGCCCGGGCGGTCGGGAACGCCCGGCCAGCAGTTC
The DNA here is from genome assembly GCF_042743185.1 of Inquilinus sp. NPDC058860. NCBI lineage: Bacteria > Pseudomonadati > Pseudomonadota > Alphaproteobacteria > Rhodospirillales > Rhodospirillaceae > Inquilinus > Inquilinus sp. NPDC058860. The sequence goes on from NZ_JBHYMS010000077.1 coordinate 25,483, forward strand.
CACGGATGCAGCTCCAGCGCGCCGGACTGCGCCACGGCGGCCAGCGCCTCGATCCGGTCGATCTGGATATAGGGCTTGCGGTCGCCCGACACCCGGGCGAGGGAGATCAGGCTCGACGTGCCGGGCATGGCATGGCGCTGGAAGAAGATCTGGCCGCCGATCCCGTCCGGCGCCCGCAGGATCGAGCAGGGACGGCCTTTGATGTGCGGCAGCATCCAGGGGCCGACCGCCTCCAGATACAGCGCCAGGTCGTGCTTGGTGACCGGCTCGCCATCGCCCGCATCCGGCCACAGCGCCTTGTCGGCCTTGGACAGGGCCACGCCCATGACCGTCGCCTTGGCCACGCCGCCGCGGCGCGCCGGCCCGGCGGCCTTGGCCGGCGCCGGCTCCGCCAGTTCCGTCCCGGCCGCGGGCGCCGGCGTCTCGGCCTCGACCTCCTCGGCCGGCTTGTCCTCGCGCAGGCCCTTGAACGAGGCCTGGCGCACCATGCCGGAGCCGGTCCAGCCGGCGAATTCGATCTCGGCCACCAGCTCCGGCCGGGCCCAGTGGACGTTGCGCTCCTTGCGCGGCGCACCGGGGCCGGTGAAGGGCGAGGTGTCCGATTCCACCGCCTTCAGCCGCGGCAGCAGCCACTCCACCTTGGCGGCGCCGAAACCGGTGCCGACCCGGCCGATATGGACCAGATGGTCGCCGCGATGGACGCCGACGAGCAGGGACCGGAAGCGGTTGCCGGTCGTCGACCAGCCGCCGATCACGACCTCCTCGCCGCCGCGGCACTTGGCCTTGGTCCAGCGATCGCTGCGGCCGGACTGGTAGGCGGCGTCGAGGCGCTTGGAGATGATGCCTTCGAGATGCAGCCGGCAGGCGGAGCGCAGCACGGCCTCGCCCGCCTCCTCGAAATGCTCGACGTAGCGGATGGTCGAGGTGGCGTCGCAGCCCTGGTCCTCCAGCAGCTCGCTCAGCCGCGCCTTGCGCTGCGACAGCGGCTCCGGCCGCCGGTCGCGGTCGCCCTCGACCAGCAGGTCGAAGGCGAAGAAGATCAGATCGCGGCTGCGGCCCTCGGTCAGCGCCACCTGCAGCGCGGGGAAATTCGGATGGCCGTCCTCGTCCAGCGCCACCGCCTCGCCGTCGATGATGCCGTCCGGCCAGCCCTTCGCCGCGTCGGCGACGGCCTGGAAGCGCGCGGTCCAGTCCAGCCCCTTTCGGGTCTTCAGCGTCGCCTTGCCGCCTTCGATCCGCAGCTGCAGGCGATAGCCGTCGAACTTGATCTCGTGCCCCCAGCCGGCGCCGCCGGGCGGCCGGTCGACCGACAGGCACAGCTCCGGCGGGATGAAGTCCGGCATCGTCGAGGCGGCGGCCTTCTTCCGGCGGCGCGGCGCCGGTGCCTCGGCGGCCTTCTCCGGCTCGGCCGAGGATTCCCAGACGGCATCCGCCCGCGCCGCCTTCCGGCCGCCCAGCATGAAGGGCTTCGGGCCCCGGCCGCGCCCGCCGGCGATCTCGGCCATGGCGCGGCCTGAGGCGACCGACCGGTCCTCGGCCAGGACCACGTCGCCATCGGCCTCGACCGCGTGCTCGTCGCGATGCTTGATCAGGAGCCAGTTGCTGCGCTTGCCGCCGGTGCGGTCGCGCTTCATCCGCACCAGCACCCAGCTGCCGTGCAGCCGGTCGCCCTCCAGGGCGAACTTCAGCTCGCCCCTGGCCAGCTGCTGCTGCGGCGAGGCGCGGCCTTCCGGCGTCCAGAAGCCGCGGTCCCACAACTGCACCGTGCCGCCGCCGTACTGGCCCTTCGGGATCGTGCCCTCGAAATCGCCATAGGCCAGCGGATGGTCCTCGACCTCCACCGCCAGGCGCTTGTCATGCGGGTCGAGCGACGGCCCCTTGGTCACCGCCCAGGACTTGAACACGCCGTCGAGCTCCAGCCGCAGGTCGTAGTGCAGCCGCGTCGCCGCGTGCTTCTGGATGACGAAGCGCAGCCGGTCCGACGGCGCCACGCCGCCGGCGCCGCTGGGTTCGGAGGTCTTCTCGAAATCGCGCTTGCGCCGATAGGTCGACAGGCTGTTCTTCGCCATCGCCTTCGCCCGAATGATCCGCTGCCCTGGAAACGATTCATGCGAAGCGGCGGTTCCGGAAGCGCCTATCGCGGCGACCAGATGCCCTCCCGCACTCCGGGGGCGGCAAACAGCTTCTCGATGGAGCCCGGCAGATCGTTGTCGGCCAGGTATCCCCGCCACCGCAGATCGTAGCGCAAGGTCCGGCATCCGGCCGCCGGCTGGACCGTGACCGTGCTGGTGGCGATGCGGAAGCCCGCCTGCCGCAGCGCGGCCTCGACGTCGCGGACGCCGAGCCGGTCCTGCTCCACGGTCAGGCTCAGCTGCGCCTTGCGCTCGTGCTTCACCCGGTCCTCCAGCCATTTCAGCCCTGACAGCACGGCCAGGCCGGCGGCGAAGGCGATGCCGCCCAGGATCAGCTCCCCGGCGCCGAAGCACAGCCCCATCACGGTGACGAACCACAGGGTCGCCGCCGTGGTCACGCCCATCACCAGGTCGCCGCGGTGCAGGATCGCGCCGCCGCCGATGAAGCCGATGCCGGACAGGATGCCGAGCGGCAGGCGCATCACATCCATCCGGATGAAGGAATCGTCGGCCTTGCCGGTGGTGGGGAGAAGCAGGTTGGCCAGCACCATCGAGAAGGCGGCGGCGAGGCAGACCAGGAGGTGGGTGCGCAGCCCCGCCGGGCGGCCATGGGCGCCGCGGTTCCAGCCGATGGCGGCACCGGCGATGGCGGCGAGCGCGAGCCGCAGCAGGAGGTCGGGCCAGGTCGGATACAGCGGCATGGTCGAAGCCCTCACGAATGACGCCGGGGCGATGCGGAGCGCCGCATGGGATTCAACATCGCGGGCCGGCCGGCGTTCCGTCGCCGGAACCCGTCGCCGGCCCCGGCCGTTCGTTCTGAGAGACCGACGAGGATGCCATGGCGCCGCGCGCGAACTGGAAAGGCACGCTGAAGCTGGGCTTCCTGTCCTGCCCGGTGGGGCTGTACACCGCGGTCGGCGGCGGCGACGAGATCCATTTCAACATGGTCAACCGCCGCACCGGCCACCGGCTGCGGCGCCTGTTCGTCGATTCCGGGACCGGCAAGCCGGTGGAGCGCGACCAGCAGGTGAAGGGCTACGAGGTCGACACCGACCGCTATGTCGTGCTGACCGAGGAGGAGATCGAGGCGGCGATTCCGGACAGCACCAAGACCATCGAGATCGAGGCCTTCGTCCCGCGCGACCAGGTCGACCGCGTCGCCATCGACCGGCCCTACTACCTGGCGCCCACGGACGCCGTGGGGTCGGAGGCTTTCGCCGTGATCCGCGCGGCCTGCGAGAAGGCGGGGGTGGTGGGCATCGGCCGCACCGTGCTGTTCCGGCGCGACCGGGTGCTGATGCTGTGCCCGGAAGGGCCGGGCTTCCTGGCCAACCTGCTGCACTTCGAATACGAGATGCGCGACCAGGCCCAGGCGTTCGACGACATCCCGGAGATCAGGATCTCCGGCGAGATGCTGGACCTGGCCAGGCACATCATCGACCAGAAGAGGGGCAGGTTCGAGCCGGCGGCGTTCGAGGACCGGTACGAGACGGCGCTGATGGAGCTGATCCGCGCCAAGCAGCGCGGCGAGACGATCAAGCCGCCGGCAGCGCCGAAGCGCGGCCAGGTGATCGACCTGATGGCCGCGCTGCGCGAGAGCGCGGGGGTCGCCGCAAAGTCAGGCCGGAAGACCGCGGCGAAATCCAAATCCGCGGCCAAGAGCAAGACGAAGCGCAAGGCCGCACCGGTCGCCCGTGCGCCGCGACGGAAGGCCGGTTGATCGTCGGGAAGAGCGTTGCCTCTCCCGCGGGCGAGGCCTTTTGCGCTCGCAATGACGGTGTTGAACTTCGAAGGCTGCAGCCGGCGAACACGATCGCAGTAGTATTATCGGTCGTTTTCGTTCATGATATGTTCCATGGACGAGGCGCCCTCCGAACCGAACCGGCCGACCGATCCCGACATGAACTGGACGGGCTGGGCGCTGCGCCTGCTGCGCGACGCGGCCGAGATCGACATGCGCTGCAAGCGGATGACCG
>NZ_JBHYMS010000078.1:0-29590 GCF_042743185.1 Inquilinus sp. NPDC058860
CCCTCCCCCTAGCCCCCTCCCGCGAGGGGAGGGGGGACTCAAAAGAGGCGATGCGTGAGTCTCTCAGCCCTTCAGGCTTGTCCATCACGGCCCTCCGTCAGCCGGCGAGCCAGCCCTGCTTCTGGTAGACCGCGCGGACCCGATCCTGCTCGGCGCGGATATAGGCCTGCCACTCCTCGCCGGTCAGGAACCGGCCGCTCTGCGAGCTCTTGGCCAGGTAGTCCTGCCATTCCGGCGTCTCGCTGACCTTGCGCAGCAGGTCGGTGTAGAAGGAAGTCGCCTCCGCCGGCACGCCGCCGGGCAGCCAGACCGCGCGCGGCATCTGGTAGCTGTCGATCGGGATGCCCTCGTCGCGGCACAGCGGGATGTCGGCCCAGCCGAGATCGCCGGACACCTTCGGCCCGGCCGGCAGGCGCTGCGTGCTGAAGACGCAGAGCGGCCGGACCATCCCAGCCTGCCACTGGCCGCGGTTCTCGTTCGGGTTGTTGGTGTTGCCGTCGATATGGCCGCCGGCCAGCTGCACCGCGGCCTCGTTGCCGCTCTTGAACGGGATGTAGGTGAAACGGGCGCCGGTGGCCTCGCCGACCATCGTGACCAGGGTCTGATCGACATCCTTGGACTGGCTGCCGCCGAATTTGAGCGCGCCCGGCGTCTGCTTGGCCGCGGCCAGCAGGTCGGCCGCCGATTTGTAGGGCGACTCGCCGTTCACCCACAGCAGGAACTCGTCCATCGCCATCGCCGCCACCGGGGTCAGGTCCTCCGGCGCGTAGGGCAGGTTGGCGACGAAGGGCAGCAGGTATTCGTTGTTGGTGCCGAACACCAGCTTGTGCGGGTCGCCGGCAGCGCCCTTGCCGTAGACGAAGCCCTCGGCGCCGCTGCCGCCGCCCTTGTTGGTGACGATGATCGGCCGGTCCACCAGCTTGTGCTTGACGATGATCGCCTGCACCGCGCGGGCGAAGCTGTCGGTGCCGCCGCCGGGCCCGGAGGTGACGACGAATTCGATCGGCTTCTGGGGTTCCCAGGCCTGGGCGGATGCCGCCGGCAGAAGCGCTGCCAGAGCCAGGGTCAGTTTCTTGAGCATGTTCCGTTTCCTCCCTTTGCTTGTGGTTTTGACGGGCCGGATCAGCCCGGCGGGGCATGCCTCCGGGCCGCCATGCGGACGGCCAGCAGCACCGCGGCGCGGCTGGCGCCGATATCGGCGATGCCTTTCCCGGCGATGTCGTAGGCGGTGCCGTGGGCGGGGGTGCAGATCGGGAAGGGGAAGCCGCCCAGCATGGTGACGCCGCGGTCGAAGCCCATCAGCTTCATCGCGATCTGCCCCTGGTCGTGATACATCGTCAGCACCGCGTGGCAGCCTTCCTTCGGCGCCCGCAGGAACACGGTGTCGGCGGGGTAGGGGCCGACGACGTCCAGGCCGTCCGCCGCCGCGGCCTGGACTGCCGGGCCGATCACCTCGATCTCCTCGCGCCCGAAATTGCCGCCGTCGCCGGCATGCGGGTTGAGGCCGGCCACGGCGATGCGCGGCCGGTCGATCCCGGCATCGCGCAGGCAGCCGGCGGTCAGCGCCAGCTCGGCCCGGATGCCGTCCGCGGTGATCGCCGCGGCCACGGCCGACAGCGGGATGTGCGAGGTGACCCGCGCATTCCAGATCGTGTCCAGGATGTTGAATTCGCGGGCGGCGCCGGACCAGCCGAGGACGTCGGAGACGAAGCGGATCTCGTCGTCGTAGCCGGGATACGCGTAGCGCATCGCCTGCTTGTTGAACGGGGTGAAGCACACCGCGCCGGCCTCGCCGGAAGCGGCGAGTTCCAGCGCCCGGCGGAAGTTCTCGGAGGCGAATTTCCCGCCGGCCAGAGTCGCCTCGCGCGGCGCCACCTCGGCCGGGTCGAGATGGCCCAGATCGACCAGAACCGGCCGGTCGCCCGGCGTCTTCTCCTCGGTGGTCACCTCCAGGTCCAGCGCCACGCCGGCCGTCCGGGCGCCGGCGTCGAGGATCCGGCGGTCGCCGAACACCACGAATCGGGCCGCGGCGCGGATCTCGTCCGACGCCAGGAGGCGGGCGGTCAGCTCCGGGCTGATCCCGGCGGGATCGCCCATCGCCAGGGCGATGACGGGACGGGCTGAAGCCGAGGCTTCGGTCGGCCGGATGTCGGGCTGGGCTGCCACGGTGCTCCCCAAGATCTTCTTGCTTCTGGAAGGGACGGTAGCAGGCATGCATGCACACATCAAGCATGCTGCACTCTGCATGCAGAATGCTGAGATTGCCTCCGCAGGGCTTATTCGCCATGCTTGGTCCGCCGGGCGATGCCGCCGGCGGGGCGAGAGGACGGGATGGAACTGGACCTGCAGGACGCATTGGCCGACAGCGGCCCGATCGCCCGCCCGTCGCTGCACGATCAGATCGTCGGCCGCATCCGCGACATGGTGATCGAAGGCGTGCTGCCGGCCGGCGCGCGCATCCATGAGGGCCAGCTGGGGGCGCAGCTCGGTGTGTCCCGCACGCCGCTGCGCGAGGCGCTGAAATACCTCGCCAGCGAAGGCCTCCTGGACCTGGTCCCCGGCCGCGGCGCGGTGGTCAAGCGCTTCTCCGCCAAGGAGGTGCAGGACATGCTGGCGGTGCTGGGCCTGCTCGAGGCCGAAGCCGGCCGGCTGGCCTGCGCCGACGCCTCGGACGCCGGCATCCGCGAAGTCCGCGGCCTGCACGACCGCATGCTCGACTATTACCGCCGGCGCGAGCGGCTGGAGTATTTCAAGCTCAACCAGGCCATCCACTCCGCCATCCTGCGCCTGTCCGGCAACGCCGCGCTGGTGACGGTGCACGGCATCCTGCAGTCGCGGCTGAAGCGGATCCGCTTCATCGGCAACGGCAGCGAGGAAAAATGGGCCGCGGCCGTGGCCGATCACGAGGAGATGATCGCCGCCCTCGAGGCCCGCGACCCGCAGCGCTTGGCCGCGATCCTCAGCCGCCACATGGCGGAAAGCTGGAACCGGGTGCGGGACGCGATCTGAGGGCTGCGGTTAGGGGATAGATCCTGGTAATGGCTTTCTCTTTACTGTCATGCCCGGGCTTGACCCGGGCATCCAGAAAGTCTCGACACCCTCTGGATTGCCGGGTCAAGCCCGGCAATGACAGGAAGAATGTGGCCTGAGAGCCGCCGCCAGGGCTACAGCACCAAGCAGCGGCCTCACTCCTCCGCCCCGAAGGTCAGCACGGTCTGCAGCGTGTCGGGATCGCCGCGGTCCAGCCGCTCGAACAGCGCCGGCGCCTGCCGGAACGGCACCTCTGCCGTGATCAGCGGCAGCAGGGTCAGCACGCCCTCATGCTGCAGCCGCACCGCCGTCTGCCACAGCCGCGGCTTCGACCAGCGGTAGCTCGCGCCGGGGGCGACGCCGGAGATCTGCGAGCAGACCAGCTGCACCCGGTTGTGGTGGAACTCCTCGCCCAGATGCAGGCCGCGCGCCTCGCCCTGGAAGAAGCCCAGGGCGACGACCCGGGCCGAATAGGCCACCGCCCGGATCGCCTCGGCCAGCGCCGCCGGCACGCCGGAGACCTCGATCGCGACATCGGCGCCGCGCCCGCCGGTCCTCTCCTTGACGATCTCGGCGACCGGCCCGGCGGCGGGGTCCAGCGTCTCCGCGGCCCCCAACCGCAGCGCCGTCTCGCGCCGCGACGCCACGGGATCGACCGCGATCACATGCGCGCCGGAGGCCCGCGCCGCCTGCGCCACGATCTGGCCAGGCACGCCGAGGCCGAACACCACCACGACATCGCCGATCCGGATCTCGGCGTCATGCACCCCGTTCAGCGCCACCGCGGCGATATGCGAGAAGATGCCGATCCGCGGGTCGGCGCCCTCCGGCAGCACCCGCACCGCCTCACGCGCCGCGACATGGTGGGTGCGGTGGCCCCAGGTGCCGTAGACCCGCTGGCCGGGCCGAAGATCCGTAACGCCGTCCCCGACCTCGACGATTTCGCCCGCCTCCTCATAGCCGAGGTTGCGGACCGGATAGTCCCAGCTCGGCGCGTCGGCGGCGCGGAACAGCCGGCTGGCCTCGTCCCATCGCTTGGCCATGAAGGGGTTGGAGCCGCGATACTGCGACAGCTCGGTGCCGGCGCTGACGCCGGAGAAGAGTGTCCGGATCCGCACCTCCTCCGGGCCGAGGGACAGGTGCTCGAAGAACTCGAAATCCAGCGCGCGCGGGCCGCGCAGCAGCAGGGCGGCCGGCATGGTCAGGCGGCCCGCTTGCGCACCAGCTCGGCGACCATGGCGGCGGTCCAGGTGAAGTTGCCGCCGCCCAGCCCCTCGCCGGTGACCGGGTCGTAGTATTCGGCGAAGCCGCCCTCGATCAGCCGCAGGCTGTCCTGGTGCACGGCACAGGCCTCCTCGGCCAGGCCGCAGCGGGCGAGGCCGTCGGCGACCAGGTAGTTGACGATCAGCCACACCGGCCCGCGCCAGTAGCGCTTGGCCTCGAAGCGCGGATCGGCCGGGTCGTGGCTGGCGATGCCGAAGCGGGTCGCGCCGCGCCATTCGGCGATGCGGGCGGCCAGCGCCCGCTGCCGCTCCGGCGTGCCGAGCCCGGCGAACAACGGCAGCAGCCCGCCGACGCTGCGGCTCTCGACCAGCGTGCCGGTCGTGCGGTCGAGGCACAGATACTGGCCGTGCTCTTCGCTCCACAGCCGCTCGAAGGCCGCGCGGGCCTTCGCCACCCGGGCCCGCGCGGCGGTCGCAAGCCCGGTCATCCCCAGCGCCTCACCCAGCGCCGCGATATCCTCGTCGGAGCGGATCAGGATGGCGTTGAAGCCGGGGTCGACGACCCGGAAGGGCGAGGCGTCGTGCAGCTTCAGGTTGTCCCAGCCGAGCCCGCGAAAGCGCTGCACCAGCCACAGATAGCGGTCGTACTCCGCCTTGTGCGGGCGCTGGGCGGCATCGACATGGCTGGTGTCGCGGCGCTGATAGGGCTCGACTCCGTCGGTCGGCACCCGCGCCAGGGCCGCGTCCCAGTCGCAGGAATTGTCGCGGCCGGATTCCCAGGGGTGGAGGATCGCGACCAGGCCGGTGCCCTCCGGGTCGCGGGCGGCGTAGAACCAGCGGTGCCAGGCATCCGCGGCACCGATCAGCGCCCGCGCCTTGGCATCGGCCAGCACGCGGTCCTTCGCCTCTTCGTACAGGCGCCGCAGCACGAAGCCCATCACCGGCGGCTGGGTGATGCCCGAGGTCGGGGTCGGCCGGCCGGTCTTCCACACATCGGGGCCAGGGAAGTAGCCGTCGTCATGCACGTGGAAGACGATGTGCGGGATCATCCCGTCCGGCCATTGATGGGCGGCCAGGGTCTCGATCTCGGTCCAGGCGCGGGCCTCGTCGATATGCCGCTGGCCCAGCGCGGTCAGGCAGGAATCCCAGTTCCACTGGAAGGGATACAGCCCCTTGGTCGGCACGGTGTAGGTGCCGCGGTCGTTCTCGGACAGAACGGTCGCCGCCCGTTCGAATGCGGTGCTGTCGTCGAAGGCGGTCACGGCTGGGCTCCGGTATGGGTCGAGAAGGAGGGGAGGGGGATCATTGCAAGGCGAGGCCGGTTTCGGCGTCGAACCAGCGGCCGCGGCCGGGCTTCGGCCGCAGGCTGATCGCCTGGCCGGGCTCGACCGCGTGCTCGTTATCGACCACGGCGCGGAACAGGTGGCCGGCGACGTCCACGGTCAGCAGCTTGTGCGGGCCCAGCGGCTCGACCACCCGGATGGCGCCGGGCAGGCCGTCGCCGCGGATCTCGACATCCTCGGGGCGGATGCCGAACTCGATCCGGCCGGAAGCGGCTTTCGGCGGCTCCAGTGTCAGCCCGGCCACTTTGAGTCCGGCGCCGTTCGGCTCGGCCGGCAGGAAGTTCATCGGCGGGTTGCCGATGAAGCTGCCGACGAAGCGGTTGGCCGGGTCGGCATAGACCTCGGTCGCCCGCGCCGCCTGGACGATGCGGCCCCCATTCATCACCGCGATCCGGTCGGCCAGGCTCATCGCCTCGACCTGGTCGTGGGTGACGTAGATGGTCGTCGTCTTGCTCTCCTGCAGCACGCCCTTCAGCTCGGCCCGCATCTCCAGCCGCAGCAAGGCGTCCAGGTTGGACAGCGGCTCGTCCATCAGCAGCACCGCGGGCTCGACCGCCAGCGCCCGGGCCACGGCGACGCGCTGGCGCTGCCCGCCCGACAGCTGGCCGGAATAGCGCTGCAGCAGCGGATCGATATGCATCATGCCGGCGGCGCGCTTCACCTTCCGGTCGACCTCCGCCTCCGGCACCTTCTTCATGCGCAGGCCGAAGGCGATGTTCTCGAACACCGTCATGTGCGGGAACACGGCGTAGTTCTGGAACACCATGGCGATGCCGCGGTCGCGCGGCGCCAGCCCGTCGACCCGCCGGCCGCCGATCCGCACCTCGCCGCCGGTCGCGGTCTCGAGGCCCGCGATGATGCGCAGCAGCGTCGTCTTCCCGCAGCCGGAGGCGCCGAGCAGCACCAGGAACTCCTGGTCGCGGATGGCGAGGTCCACGGCGTGCAGCGCGGTGTAGCTGCCGAACCGCTTCTCGACGCCCTTGATGTCGATGTCTGCCATGGTCGGGTTCCTCGTTGGAAACGGCTCCTACCTGTTCGCGATGCCCCACAGGGAGAACAGGTACTTTCGGATCAGGAACAGGAAGATCAGCGCGGGCACCACCAGCACCAGCGCCCCGGCGAATTTCAGGGGCAGGGGCGAGACGTCCAGGCTGGTCAGCAGGAACGCCGTCAGGGTCTGGTTCTGCACAGTCAGCACCGAGGCCGCGAACACCTCGTTCCAGGAGGTGACGAAGGCGAAGACGCCGGAGGCCGCGATGCCCGGCAGGGCCAGCGGCACCACGATCTTCAGGAAGGCCTGGACACGGGTGCAGCCCAGCGTCCAGGCCGCCTCCTCCAGCTCCACCGGGATGCTGGTGAACAGCGAGAAGGTGATCAGGATGGCGAAGGGCAGGGCCAGCACGGTGTGCACCAGCGCCAGCCCCCAGATCGTGTCGTCCAGCCCGGTGCGGATGTAGAACACCGCCAGCGGCAGGGCCAGGAGCGGCAGCGGGAAGGCCCTGGTCATCAGCACCAGCAGGCGGAAGCTGCCCTTGCCGCGGAAGCGGAAGCGCGCCAGGGCATAGCCGGCCGGGGCGCCGATGCCGATCGACAGGAGCATGGTCAGCCCGGCGACCAGTATGGAGTTCAAGAGCGCCCGGGCGACGCCGGCGTAGTTCCAGAAGAAGGACAGGCTGTCGACATCGAAGGTCGGGACGAAGGCCTTGGGCCAGCCGGTCACCGCCTCGCGCGAGTTGAAGGCGTTCACGGCCAGCAGGTACAGCGGCACCAGCACCCACAGGCAGAGAACGATCGTCGAGAGCCTGATTCCCCAGCGGCTCGGCGCGGCCTCCGCGGCCGGGACGGCGACGGTGTCGGGCGTGATGGCAGTCATCGCGCGGTTTCCTTCCTCTCGCCCAGCGCCCACAGGAAGACCAGGGTGAAGCCGATCGAGATGCCGAGGATGACCATGGCGTAGGCCGAGGCCCCGGCGCGGTCCTGCAGCGCGAACTGCCAGTTGAAGGTCTCGCCCATCAGGATCGGCAGGTTGTTGCCGGCCAGCACCAGGACGATGGCGAACACCTCGAAGGCCAGGATGGTGCGCAGGATCAGCGCGGTCTGCAGGCTGGGCCGCAAGAGCGGCAGGGTGATCCGGATGAAGCGCTTCCACGGGCTGGCGCCGAACACCTCGGCTGCCTCGTAGTATTCCTTCGGGATCAGCGACATGCCGGCCACCAGGATCACCAGCACGATGGCGGTGGCCCGCCACAGCTCGGCGATGATGATGGCGGCGAACAGGGCGACGATGCTCTGGTAGCTCAGCAGCAGCTTCGGGCCCGGGATCAGCCCGACATAGTAGAGCACGCTGTTGAGGAAGCCGTTCTGCTCCAGGATCGCCAGCCAGATCAGTCCCGCGGCGAGGTCGGAGATGCCGAGCGGAATGGTGAAGATGTAGAGGGCCACGTCGCGGCCGCGCTTCAGCGCCATCACCAGGCTGGCCATGGCCAGCGCCAAGGCGATCTGCAGCGGCACCAGGATCAGCGTCAGCACGAAGGTGTTGCGCACCGACGGCCAGAACTTCCAGTCGCCGGCGATCGACCGGAAGTTGCCGAGGGACAGGTCGCCGTACTGGGTGAAGGCCTCCACCGCCACCTGCCCGAACGGCACCAGGAAGAAGCCGACGAGGAACACGGTGGCCGGGGCCAGCAGGATATAGGGCAGCAAGCGGGCGTCGCTCATGGCGGGCTCCGTCGGGGTTCGACAGCGGACGCAGCCCTGAAGAGTCCCCCCTCCCCTCGCGGGGTAGGGGGAGGGGGTTCGGGCCGCAAGAACCGACTCTGGCGATCAGGGGATGCCGAAGGCTCCGGCAGGGGCGGCGTCACATCTCTTCGCTCGACAACCCCCTCCCCCTGCCCCCCTCCCGCGAGGGGAGGGGGGACTAGAAAGGGGCAGGCTCGGCCCATCCCGGCGGCCCTCACTGCACCTTGCACGGGCCTTGCCCGACCGGATCCGGGGCCCAGCACGGCGCGCCCTTCTCGTCGAGGATGGCCTGCAGCGCCTGCGCCTGCTGGTCCAGCACCTCGCGCACGTCCTGGCCGGACAGCACGATGCGCTGGAAGGTGTCGCTGAACACCTTGTTGTAGCGGCCGCCGGCGTCGCCCAGCCCCATCGGCAGCAGCACCGGCAGCGAATCCTTGGCCGCGCTCTGCGCCGCCACCACCGGCTGCAGCATCTTGATGCTGGTCGGCACGTCGTCCGGCAGCTTGACCTCGACCACCGGGAAGAAGCCGGTCGCCTTCATCGTCGCGATCTGGTTCTCCGGCTTTTCCATATGCGCGACCAGGGCGCGGGCGTCCTCCGGCGCGTTGCTGGTCTTCGGGATGCCGATGCCGGTCAAGACCGGCATGTGGCCGCGCCCGGCCGGGCCGGCCGGCACCGGGAACACCACGAACTCGTCCGGCTTCTGGTTCAGCGCATCCTTCAGCCGGGCGACGTGGTCCCAGGCCACCCAGACCTCGCCGGTCAAAAGCGGCTCCTGCATGAAGGCATAGCCGGTCGAGGCCGGGGTGACGGACGCGGTCCAGAAGTCGCGGAACGAGGTCCACATCGCCTCGGCCTCGGGCGACTTGAACTTCACCACGGGTGAGCCGGTGTAGGACGGGTACAGATAGCCCTGGAGGAAGCGGTGCATCAGCCCCTTCGGCCCGGCCGGGAAACCGATCTTGGGCGATCCGGCCGCCTCGGCCATCGCCTTTCCCCAGACGGCCAGCTGGTCGTAGGTCAGGGCGTTGATGTCGGCGCCCTGCGGCAGGTACTGCAGCGCCTGCTTGTTGGCGACCATGACGTAGGTCGCCTGCATCCAGGGCAGGTATTTCTGCTCGGCCGTGCCCAGCTTGCCGAGGTCGAGATAGGCCTTGTTGATCGCGCCGTCGGGCACGATGCCGGCCAGGTCGACCAGACCGTCCGGGACGCTGGCGAACTCGCCATGCAGCCCGCCGATCAGGGTGATGGCGCCGGACCCGGCCTTCAGCTCGGCCTGGATGCGGGTCATGAACGGGCCCGGCTCCTGCGCCGAATAGGTCACCGGCTTGCCGAAGCCGGCCAGCACGCTCTCGCGCATCGCCTGCGATTCCTCGACCGGCGTGGCCTGGGTCGACCAGAAGAGGATGTCCTGGGCACCGGCGGTGCCGGTCAGGCCGAGGCCGAGCAGGCCGGCGGCGACGGCGGCGGCTGTGGTCCGGATGGTCATTCCTGTCCTCCCTCTTTGTCTGCGGCCGGCTTCCGTGGCGCCGGTCCGGTTCACGCCGAACCTGGTCACACAGGCCGGGCGCGTTTCCGTGGCTTCGGGGCCGGGCCGTGGCTGGCCCGGGCGACGAACCTCGCCTCGACCAGGCGCGGCTGCACGCCGTCCGGCCCCTTCTCGATGGCGTCGACCACCATGTCGGCGATGAAGGCGGCGCTGCGCTCGATATCCTGGGCGAAGGTCGACAAGGGCGGCCGGGCATAGGCGGCGATCGGCACGTCGTCGAAGCCGACGACGGACAGGTCGCCCGGGATGTGCAGGCCGGCCTCCTGCGCCGCCTCCATCACCGCCAGCGCCAGCCGGTCGGTCATGCCGACGATCGCGGTCGGCCGTGGATTCTGGGCGAACAGGCGCTGCGCCGCGGCGACGGCGGCGGCCTTGTCGGCGACAGGCACCGCCGGCAGCCGGTCCGGCGCCAGGCGGATGCCGTGCTCGAAGAGCGCGCTCTCGAAGCCGCGCCGCCGGAACGCGGCGTAGCTGTAGGGCTCGCTCGGCCCCAACAGCGCGAACTCCCGATGGCCCAGCGCGTGCAGCCGGTTGACGAGATCGGCGAAGGCGGCCTCGCCGTCGGTGTCGAACCAGGGATAGGCCGGCGGCGGGTCCAGCAGCCGGCCATGGGCGACGAAGGGGAAGCGGCGCTCGATCAGGTATTGAACGCGCGGATCGTCGCGGGTCACGCGGTTGATCACCACGGCGTCGATATGGCCGCCGTCGACGACGTGGCGCAAAACGGTCAGGTCGTCCTGGCCACGCGGCACGGCGGCCAGGAACAGGTCGCGCCCACGCCCCGCCAGCCCGTCGGCGACGCCAGACAGGAACTGGCCGAGGAAGTCGTCCATGAAGTTGTGGGCGCTGATCGGCAGCAGCACGGCGACGAAGTTGGTGCGGCCGGAGACCAGCATCCGGCCGATGCGGCTGGCGACATAGCCATGGGTGCGGGCGGCTTCCTCGACCCGGCGGCGGGTCTCGGCGCTGACGTCGGAATAGCCGGCCAGCGCCCGCGACACCGTGGTCGGCGACAGGCCGAGCTTCGACGCCAGCTCCTTCAAGCGGATCTGCCGCTTCGCCGTCACCCGCAGGCCTCCCTGTCCCGCAATCGGTTCAAAACGTTTTGGATCGCGCTCGAACGACTCCCAAAACGTTTTGGAACTCTGCCGCGGATTCGAAATCCGGTCAAGCGCCGGGCCCTGTCTGCTCCGTGGAGGCTATAGGTTAAGGGCTGGCGATCCTGCGACCCGCCCTATGGCTGCGGTACCAGGGCGATCCGTTGCTCCGCCGCCGCTTCCACCGCCGCGCGGCTGTACAGCAGCGGCACCTGGTCGCCGCGGGCCCAGAGCGGGGCCAGGTCGCGGTAGTGGGGAGAGCGCGGGTCGCCGGACTGGCCGGGGGTGTTGATGCAGGTGCTGCGGTCCCAGTCGCCGACATCCATGACGATGCGGACAGAGGCGCCGGTGATTACCCGGAAATCGTCGGGGCGATAGGCGGCGTGCATGACGGTGGAGCCGCTGCCGCCCTTCGGCAGCGGGCCGACATCCAGCTCGGCCCGGCGGTCGGGCGCCACCGCGCTGGCCGGGTGCTCGAAGGTGCCGTGATGCAGGTCGCCCCAGCGCCAGGCCGACGGGTCATTCCCCAGCCGACGGGTTGCGTCCCCTACCGCTTCGGCCAGCGTGTCCAGCAGCAGCGCGTCGCGCGCGGCGGCGGGATCGGCGCCGAAGCGTGCATCCGGCGTCTCCAGCGCCGCCAGGATGCCGGCGACGTCGCCCGGCGCCAGCAGCCGGCGGATCGCCGGGTCGGGCACCAGCCTGGCGAACAGGGCCGGCTTCAGATGCTTCGTCCACCACAGCTCGAACAGCGCCGCGGCGGCGGAGCCGGCGTCGAGCCGGGCGTCCCAGCCGCGCAGCAGGTCGAGACCCCGTGCCGCCTGGGCATTCCGCGCCTCCAACGGCGCCAGCAGGCGCTGCATCCGCCGCGCCGGCACCGACAGCGTGTCGGCCTGCAGCGCCCGGGAGTCGGCAACGGTGTGGCGGGCCTGGCCGGCCAGCACCTCGCGGATGCGCACGGCCCGGCTGTCCTCCAGCCACTCGAAGCCGACCGGACGCTCGTCATGCGGCCAGTCCAGCGGCAGGTTCAGCTCGTTGGCGGTGGCGACGAAGCCTTCGGGCGGGTCGGCCCGCACCGGCATCAGCGCCGGGTCCATCATGCCGTCCCATTCATGGCTGCCGTCGCCCGGCACCGGCGCCAGGCCGCGCCAGTTCGGCCGCCGCGGCACATGGCCGGCCGGCAGCCAGGCGATGGTGCCGGCGGTGTCGGCATAGACCTGGTTCACCGAGGGCGTGCCCCAGCGCCGCATCGCCGCCCGGAACTCGTCGAGATTGCGGCTGCGCATGCCGGACAGGCTGGCGAGATAGGCGGCCGAGCCCGGCTCGAACCACACCGACCGCACCGCCACCGCACTGCGCCGGGCCGAATCGGCATGGACGACGGGGCCGTGCCGGGTGAAGCGCAACGTCCGCAACTGCTCCGGCGCGCCCTTGACGGCGAAGCGCTCCTCCACAATCCGCATCCGCTCCCATCCTTCGCCGTAGCGATAGGCATCGGGATCGTCCGGCTTGGTCTCGTAGAGATACACGTCCTCCTGGTCGGCGCCGAAGATGGTCAGGCTGAAGGCGGCGGTGCCGTTGTGGCCCATCATGATGCCCGGCACGCTCGGCTCGCCGGCGCCGATCGCGTCGAAGCCCGGCGCGGTCAGGTGCACCAGGTAGCGCAGCGACGGCACGGCATGGGCGCGATGCGGGTCGGTCGCCAGGATCGGCCGGCCGGTCGCGGTGCGGCTGCCATGCACCGCCCAGTTGTTCGACCCCTCCTGCGCCCGCAGCACCTCGCCGAGATCGGTCGCCACCCGCCACAGATGCGCCTCGTCCAGCGTCGCGGCCAGGCGCTCCGGCGGGAAGGTCACCGGCGCCATGGCCAGGCGGAACAGCTGCAGCGCGTCGGGCGGCACCGCCTCGGGGTCGAAGCCCGGCACCGGCCCGACCTCGACCGGCGGTTCGACCGCCTTGCGCAGCCGGTCGGTGGCGGCGTCGGCCCCGGCCAGGACATGGGCGCGCGCCAGCTCCGACAGCGCGTTGCGGGTCAGGCCGTGGCTGCGGATGCGGACCACATCCTCCGCCCGCCAGCGCGCCGGCCGGGTGCCGAACAGCCGGAACTCCTGCGGCAGCCGCTCCGGCTCGCGCTCGACGAGGTCGACATAGGCGTTGATGCCGGCGACGAAGCGGGTGCAGATCGCCTCCGCATCCTCGGCATAGGCGGCCCATTCCGCCGCCATGTCGCCGCGGTACAGGAAGTGCCGGCTGGCGACGTCCTGGGCCAGGTAGCCGGGGCCGAAATCGGCGGCCAGCAGGCCCAGGCCGCGCTTGCGCCACAGGTCGATCTGCCACAGCCGGTCGCGGGCGGCGTTGAAGCCCTGCAGGAAGAACAGGTCGTCCAGGCTGGCCGCGGTCAGATGCGGGATGCCCCAGCGGTCGATCAGGATCTCGGCCGGGGCGGCCAGGCCCGGAACGGCGATGGTGTCGGTCATTCCGGGCCTCTCCCTTATTCCGCGGCTTCCAGCAGCTTGCGGCCAGGCCAGGTCTTGACGCCGGCGCGGGCATATTGCGGCGGCAGGGTCAGCTCGGCGCCGAGGGCATCGGCCGCGTGCCAGCCCCAGCGCGGATCGTCGAGCACCGCGCGGGCCAGCGCCACCTGGTCGGCATCGCCGCGGGCGACGATGCCCTCCGCCTGGTGCGGGTCGACGATCAGCCCGACGGCGCGGGTGGTCAGTCCGCTCTTCTGCCGGATCTCGCGGGCCAGCGGCACCTGGTAGCCTGGACCGGTCGGGATGCGGGCATGGGCGGCGTTGCCGCCGGAGCTGGCGCAGATGAAATCGAAGCCGAGCGCCTTCAGCTCGGTCGCGAGAACCGCGGCCTCCTCGACGCCGAAGCCGCCCTCGACCCATTCCGAGGCGCTGACGCGGACGCCCAGCGCGACGCCTTCCGGCACCGCGTCGCGGACCGCGCGCGCCACCGCCAGCGGGAAGGCGCGCCGGCGCTCGGCGTCGCCGCCCCAGCGGTCGTCGCGCCGGTTCGACAGCGGCGACAGGAAGCTGTGCAGCAGATAGCCATGGGCCATGTGCAGCTCGATGGCGTCGAAGCCCAGCCGCGCCGCGCGTTGGGCCGCGGCGACGAAGGCGGCCTTCACCCGCTCGATGCCGGCCTCGTCCAGCGCCTCCGGCGTGTGCCAGCCGCTGTCGAAGGGCAGGGCGGAGGGGCCGACGGTCGGCCAGGGATCCTGGTCGGGGCCGAGGGGGCGGCCGCCCTCCCACGGACGCTGGGTCGAGGCCTTGCGGCCGGCATGGGCCAGCTGGATGCCGAAGCGGGTACCGGGCAGGGCGACGGCGCGGGCCGCGGCCAGGGCGCGGGCGATCGACCGCTCATTGGCGTCGGAATAAAGGCCCAGGCAGCCATGGGTGATGCGGCCGCGGCGCTCGACGCCGGTCGCCTCCACCACCACCAGCGCGGCGCCGGACATGGCGAGGGTCATCCAATGCTGGATGTGCCAGTCGGTGGCGCTGCCGTCATCGGCGGAATACTGGCACATCGGCGCCACCACGATCCGGTTGGGCAGCGGGACCGGGCCGAGGGCAAGCGGAGAAAAGAGAGCGGACATGGGGATCGCTCGATCGGTTACGGGGCGTGAAATTCGACGGCGTCGCCGAATGTTATGTCAGATCTTTCAATCCGCACCAGCCATCGGTGCAGAGCAGATCCGACGGGATGTGGGCTCTCGGGGGGGCAGCTTTGGTTCGGGTTGATGTTCCATCCTATTGTCATCCTCGGGCTTGACCCGAGGATCCAGGGGCTTCCGAGAGCAGCTCTTGGTGGCCCCTGGATTGCCGGGTCAGGCCCGGCAACGACAGTTGAAAAGCCCGAGCCGGCGTATCAGTTCGCCCTTCCGTGCTGTGCCAAAGCGGGCGGCGACGGGGCGGCCGGGCCGAAGGCGCGCAGGAAGGTCCGCACCGCGCCGGCGACGCCGGCGTCGATCTCCGCCTCCGTCGGCTTGGTGCCGAGCATGTGGGGGATGTGGAAATCGGCATGGATCAGGGCTAGGAACTGACGCGCCGCCAGGTCCGGATCCTCGATCTGCAGATATCCCGCATGGGCCAGCCTGGCGAAGCGGGCGGCGATCGCGGCCCAGGCGGTGCCGGGCCCGTGCTCCCGCCAGGCGGCGAACAGCGCCGGATAGCGCTCGCCCTCCGTCTGGATCAGCTTGCGCAGCGCCCCGCCGTCGCGGTTGTACAGGCAGTTGCGCACCAGCCGGCCGGCGAAGGCGGCCATCTCCGCCTCCAGGTCCCGCGGCTGGTCGGGAAAGGTGGTCAGGGTCGAGAACAGGCCGGCGTTGCAGCGCTCGGTCATCTCCCGCACCACGGCGACGAACAGGGCCTCCTTGTCGCCGTGGTGGTTGTAGATGGTCTGGCGCGACACGCCCGCCTCGGCCGCGATCAGGTCGATGCTGGCGCCGGCGAAGCCGTCGCGGCAGAACACCGCCGCGGCCGCATCCAGCACCGAGGCGTGCTTGGCCGCCTGGCCGCGCCGGGGCGGCAGGGGCCGCCCGATCTGCTCCAATTCGTGCATGCCGCCACCATAAGGGGGCTTGACGATTTGGACAATACTGTCCAAAGTTTTGGACAGAGAGTCGCAGCGATCGCCCGCAGAGGCGATGCGCGTCTCGTCCCCATCATCTGCCCGGACCATCTCGTCCGCCGGCCTCCGACCCCGGAAGACCGCTCATGTCCTCGTCGCTGCTGCGCTACGCGATCGTGCTTGGCCTGCTCACCGCCATGGGGCCGTTCGCGATCGACATGTATCTGCCGGCGCTGCCGGAGATCGGCCGCAGCCTCGGGGCGGGCACCGAGGCGGTGCAGGCCAGCCTGATGGCCTTCTTCGTCTCGCTCGGCGTCGGTCAGCTGGTGTTCGGGCCGCTCTCCGACATGTTCGGGCGCAAGCTGCCGCTCTATGTCGGGCTGGCGGTGTTCCTGGCCGGCAGCATCGGCTGCGTCTTCGCGCCGGACATCGAGACGCTGATCGCCTTCCGCTTCGTCCAGGGGCTCGGTGCCTGCGCGGGCATGGTGATCCCGCGCGCCGTGGTGCGCGACCTGCACACCGGCACCGAGGCGGCGCGGCTGATGTCGCTCTTGATGCTGGTGTTCAGCGTCTCGCCGATCCTGGCGCCCCTGGCCGGCAGCTTCGTGATCGAGGCGGCGGGCTGGCGCGGCGTGTTCTGGGTGGTCACGATCCTCGCTGCGCTCGGCATCCTGCTGCTGGCGCTGTGCCTCGGCGAGACCCGGCCGCGGCATCACCGGGTGGAGAGCAGCATCGCCGGCGCGCTCTCGGCCTACCGGTCGCTGCTGACCGACCGGCAGTTCCTGGGCCTCACCTTCATCGGCGCCTTCGGCATCGCCAGCTTCTTCGCCTATCTCGCCAACTCCTCCTTCGTGCTGATCGAGCATTACGGCCTGTCGCCGCGGCTCTACAGCGTGTTCTTCTCGATCAACGCCGTGTCCTTCATCGGCGTGTCGCAATGCACCGCCTGGCTGGCCGCGCGCTTCGGCTTCGGCCGGATCGTCCGGGTCGCGGTCACCGGCTACGCCGTCGCCATGGTGGTGCTGCTGGCCGTCACCCTGGCCGGGGTCGACCGGCTGGACGTGCTGGCGGCGCTGCTGTTCGTCGGCTACGGCTTCCTCGGCCTCGTCATCCCGACCACCTCGGTGCTGGCGCTGGAGGATCACGGCGCCGTCGCCGGCACCGCCTCCGCCCTGATGGGCACGCTGCAATTCGTCACCGGCGCGGTGGTGATCGCGGTGGTCGGCCCGTTCTTCGACGGCACCTCGCTGCCGATGGTGGCGGGCATCACCGCCTGCGCCGTCATCGCCTTCGTCCTGGCCCAGGCGACGCTGGGACGGAAGCGGCCGGTCGAGGTGCCGGCGCAGTAGCCGGAAGCCCTTCGACTTGTCGGCTCCTTGAAATTCAAGGCGAACGAAACCAGATCATAAGGAACTTCGCGCAGTCGCGCGAAGCGTTGTGGCTCGGTTGATCTTCACGATTGGAGGTTGGTCATGGCTGCTGCAACGACGGAAGACAGGAAGCCGCAGGACTGGGCCAATCTGGTCTTGGCGGTCGTCCTGTTCGTCTCTCCCTGGGTGATCGGCTTCGTGGGCGACACCGTGCCCAGCTGGAACGCCTGGATCGTGGCCGTGGTGATCGGCCTGATCACGATCGCGGCGCTCTCGGCCTTCGCCGAATGGGAGGAGTGGGTGAACCTGGTTCTCGGCGTCTGGCTGATCGTCGCCCCCTGGGCGCTCGGCTTCGCCGCCAGCATGAACGCCATGTGGACCCATGTGGTCCTCGGCGTGCTGGCGGTGGCCCTGTCGGCCTGGGCGCTGTGGGACTGGCGTCACACCCCGCATGCCCACGCCTGAGGCGTGAGGCAATGGCCTGTGAGGCCCGCTGCCGTGAGACAGCGGGCCTTTTTCGATCGTGAGTCTGTCTGAGAAACCGCCGTCAGACGGCCGCGCCAGTAGCATTGTCGGACAGGCTCAGGCGTTGACGCCGCCGTCGACGGCGATGGACGCGCCGGTGACCCAGCGGCCGCCTTCGCCGGCCAGATGGGCGACCATGGCCGCGACGTCCGCGGCCTCGCCGTAATGGCCGAGGGCGATGTGCTGGCGCTGCCCCTCGGCCCCGGGGCCCTGCGCCGGGTTCATGTCGGTGTCGGTCGGGCCGGGATGGACGATGTTGGCGGTGATGCCGCGCGGGCCCAGGTCCCGCGCCAGGCCGCGGGTCAGCCCGGTCAGCGCCGCCTTGGTCATGACGTAGAGCGTCATGTTCGCCCCGCCGGCATAATCGGCCAGGCAGGATCCGATCGAGATGATCCGTCCGCCCCGGCCCAGATGCCGGGCCGCAGCCTGCGCCGCCAGGAAGCCGGAGCGGACATGGATCGCCAGGACGCGGTCCAGCTCGTCCTCGCTGACCTCCTCGAACGGGCCGTAGGGGAAGACCCCGGCATTGTTCACCAGGATGTCGATCCGGCCGAGCCCGGCCACGGTCCGCTCCACCGCCGCCTGCGCCGCCTTGCCGTCGGTGGCGTCGGCGGCGATCGCCAGGCCGCGCCGGCCGGCCGCCTCGACCCGCCCGACCACCGCATTCGCCTTGTCGGGCGAGGCGGCATAGGTCAGCGCCACATCGGCGCCGTCCCGCGCCAGCCGCTCCGCGATCGCGGCGCCGATGCCGCGGCTGCCGCCGGTGACCAGCGCGACCTTCCCGGACAGTCCGGACATGGGAATCTCCATTTCTGTGTTGATCGACACATAAATCCGTATCCGGCTTGCCGTCGTCTGTCCAGTGAATTATGTATTGTCCGACACAGAAAGGATCCGCGATGGCCGAACGGGGCCGTCCCCGCAGCTTCGACCGGGCCGCCGCCCTGCGCCGGGCGATGGAGGTGTTCTGGGCGCGCGGCTATGACGGCGCGTCGATGACCGACCTCACCGCCGCCATGGGCATCAACTCGCCCAGCCTCTACGCCGCCTTCGGCTGCAAGGAGGCGCTGTTCCGCGAGGCGCTCGAGCTCTACGAGTCGGGCGAGGGCGGCGTTGCCTGCCGGGCGCTGCAGGACGAGCCGACGGCGCGGGCGGGGATCGAGGCGATGCTGCGCGAGAACGCGGTCGCCTACACGGCGCCGGACCGGCCGCCCGGCTGCATGATCGTGCTGGCCTCGGCCGTCGGCATCCCGGCCAGCCCGGAGATCCGTGACTACCTGGTCGAGGCCAACCGCCGGTCGGTGGCGCAGATCAAGGCGCGGCTGGACCGCGGCGTGGCCGAGGGCGACGTGCTGCAAGGCGCCGACACCCGGGCCATCGCCGCCTATTTCGCCACCGTGCTGAACGGCCTGACCATCCAGGCCCGCAACGGCGCCGATTGCCCGGCGCTGCAGGCCGTGGTCGACAGCGCCATGGCCGGCTGGGACGCGCTGGCGGCGCCGCGGCGAAGAGCGGGTTGACAGGGCGACGGCGCGGCTTCGACAGTTCGCCGTCGAATCTCCGGACAGAGGCTGGCATGGGGCAGGGTGAACGGGCGCGCGCCGGCGACCACGCCGTGACCGGTGCTGTTGAGACGCTCGACGCGCCCCGGTCGGGTGCGGACTCCGACGCCCTGCTGTCGGTCCGCGACCTCACCGTCACCTTCGACACGCCCACGGGGTCCTTCACCGCCGTGCAGTCGCTGGGCTTCGACCTCGCGCCCGGCCGCACCCTCGCCATCGTCGGCGAATCCGGCTCGGGCAAGTCGGTCACGGCGCTGTCGGTGATGCGGCTGGTCCGGCATGTCGGCGGCGCGATCGCCGGCGGCTCGATCCGGTTCCGGCCCGAAGACGGCGCGCCGGTCGACCTGGTGCGGGCGCCGGAGGACCGGCTGCGCCGGATCCGCGGCAACGACATCGCGATGATCTTTCAGGAGCCGATGACGTCGCTGAACCCGGTCTTCACCATCGGCAACCAGATCGTCGAGGCGCTGGTCCTGCACCAGAGCCTCAGGCTGCGCGAGGCGCGGCGGGAGGCGGAGGCGCTGCTGCGCCGGGTGCGGCTGCCGGATGCCGGGGCGATGCTGGACCGCTACCCGCACCAGCTGTCGGGCGGCATGCGCCAGCGGGTGATGATCGTCATGGCCCTGTGTTGCCGGCCCCGCCTGCTGATCGCCGACGAGCCGACCACGGCGCTGGACGTCACCATCCAGGCCCAGATCCTGACCCTGATCCGCGAGCTGCAGCGCGACCTCGGCATGGCGGTGCTGTTCATCACCCACGACATGGGCGTGGTGGCGGAGATGGCGGACGAGGTGCTGGTGATGTGGCGCGGCCGCAAGGTCGAGCAGGCGCCGGTCCGCGAGATCTTCCGGGCGCCGCGGCACCCCTACACCAAGGCGCTGCTGTCGGCGGTGCCGCGGCTGGGCAGCCTGGCCGGCGAGGACCTGCCGAGGCGGACGCCGCTGATCGTGCTGGACGGCGACACGCCGCGCAGCGTCGGCGAGACCCGGGTGCAGGACACCGCCGACACCTCGGCGCCGCTGCTGTCGGTCGACCGGCTGACCACCCGCTTCGACGTCAAGAAGACGATGCTCGGCCGCGTCACCCATCGCGTCCATGCGGTGGAGGAGGTCAGCTTCGAGCTCTATCCCGGTGAGACGCTGGCGCTGGTCGGGGAATCCGGCAGCGGCAAGTCGACCATCGGCAAGACCCTGCAGCAGCTGGTGGCGCCGACCTCGGGCGCCATCCGCTTCGACGGGCAGGACGTGCTGGCGATGGGGGCGGCGGAGCGGCGGCGCCTGCGCCGGAAGATCCAGTACGTGTTCCAGGACCCCTTCGCCGCGCTCGACCCGCGCAAGAAGGTCGGGTTCTCGATCGCCGAGCCGATCGTCACCCACGGGCTGGCGGCGGACCGCGCGGCGGTGACAAGGCGGGTGCACGAGCTGCTGGAGCGGGTCGGCCTGCCGGCAGCGCGCGCGGGCCGCTACCCGCACGAGTTCAGCGGCGGCCAGCGCCAGCGCATCTGCATCGCCCGGGCGCTGGCCAGCGACCCGAAGCTGATCATCGCCGATGAATCCGTCTCCGCCCTCGACGTCTCGATCCAGGCCCAGATCGTCGACCTCCTGATGGATCTGCAGGCGCGGCAGCGCCTGTCCTATCTGTTCGTCACCCACGACATGGCGGTGGTGGAGAAGATCAGCCATCGCGTCGCGGTGCTGTATCTCGGCCAGATCGTCGAGATCGGGCCGCGCCGGGCGGTGTTCGAGACGCCGCAGCATCCGTACACGAAGCGGCTGCTGGCGGCGGTGCCGGTGGCCGATCCGGAGCAGGCGGCGCAGCGGCCCGCGCTGGAGGGCGAGATCCCCAGCCCGGTGCGCGCGGTCGGCGACGAGCCGGCGATCCACCGGCTGATTCCGGTCGGGCCGAACCATTTCGCGGCGGTCTGAGCCGCCATCACAACAGAACAGGGAAGGCGATGATGTTTAGAATTCGTCCAAGAATTGGTGCTTCAAGCAAAGAAATTCCCTCTATTCTGTCATTGCCGGGCTTGACCCGGCAATCCAGAAGCTGTCGACAGTCTCTGGATGCCCGGGTCAAGCCCGGGCATGACAATTTAGAGAATGGCTCAGCTGTGCTCGGGCGAAGCCTTGCAAAAGCCATCGGCAAGCATGCTCTCGGACTGGCCCTGGCGGCGGCGCTGCTGCCGGCCGCGGCCTCCCAGGCCCAGGCGGCGGGGACGCTGACCGTCGCGCTGCGCCAGGACCCCGGCAGCTGGGACCCGATCGACACCTTCCTGGTGGCCTGGGGCTCCGTCGGCAGCCAGATCTTCGACGGGCTGGTGATGCGCGGCCCCGACCTCAAGCTGGTGCCCGGCCTGGCGACGAGCTGGGAGTTCCTGGACGACGCCAACCGCATCCGCTTCCACCTGCGCGAAGGCGTGACCTTCCAGAACGGCGAGGCCTTCGACGCCGCCGCGGTGAAGTTCACCTTCGACCGGCTGCTCGGGCCTGAGGGCGCCAAGGGCCCGCAGCAGTCGAACTACAACTCGATCGACCATGTCGCGGTGGTCGACGACCACACGGTCGACTTCGTGATGAAGCGGCCGGACCCGGTGCTGCTGACCAAGCTGGCCGGTTACGGTGCCATGATCGTGCCGCCGAAATACATCGCCGAGACGGGCGATGACGCCTTCAATGCCGCGCCGATCGGCACCGGTCCGTTCAAGGTCGTGTCCTACGAGCCCAAAGTCGGCCTGACACTCGAGGCCAACCCGAATTACTGGGGCGGGGCGCCGAAGATCGACAGGCTGGTCTACCGTTTCATCGCCGAATCCTCGACCCGGGTGGCCGAGCTGCAGGCCGGCCGCGTCGACATCGCCACCCAGGTCGAGGTCGCCCAGGTGCCGGTGATCGAGCAGGACCCGAAGCTGCAGATCGTCAGCGTGCCGGGCCCGACCGTCTACGCCATGCGCTTCAACACCAAGGACCCGCTGACCTCGAATGAGGCGGTGCGCAAGGCGATCGTCATGGCGGTGGACCGCGACACCATCGTCAAGACCGTTCTGGCCGGCCAGGCCGAGCCGATCGTCAGCTTCCAGAGCCGCCTGTCCTTCGGCTATCCGCCCGACCTCAAGCCGCTGCCCTTCGACCCGGCCGGCGCCAAGGCCTTGCTGGCCCAGGCCGGGGTGAAGCCGGGCACGCCGCTGCAGCTCGACTTCCGCGGCGACAACGCCACCCTGCGCGAGGTGCTACAGGCGGTGGCCGGCTACCTGCAGATGGTCGGCTTCAAGGCGACGCTGAAGCCCTATGAGAGCAATGTCTTCCTCAACGACATCGTGCCGAACGGCAAGACCGGCGCGCTGTTCCAGGAAGGCTGGGGCGGCTGGACCTTCGACTACGACAACACCGCCTATCTGATGTACCACACCGGCGAGAAGTGGAACCCGTACGACAGCATCCCCGAGCTCGACGCGATGCTGGAGGCGCAGCGCAAGACCTACGACCCGGCCGAACGCGAGAAGACGCTGCAGGCGGTCGCCGGCTATGTCGCCGACAGGGCGATGGAGCTGCCGCTGTACAACTCGAATACCATCTACGGCGTCAGCAAGCGGGTGCAGAACGCCCAGCTGCCCTCCGACGAGCGGATGCGCTTCGTCGACGCGACCGTCGAATGATCGGCTTCGTCGCCAGGCGGGTGGCGCTCGCGGTGTTCGTCGTGCTGGTGGTGACCCTCCTGGTCTCCTGGGCGATCCGGCTGACCGGCGACCCGGCGGTGATGCTGGCCCAGGGCGCCGGCAGCGTGACCGAGGAGGACCTGCAGCGCATCCGCATCGCCCTCGGCCTCGACCGGCCGTTCCCGGTCCAGTATCTCGGCTTCCTGCAAGGCCTGCTGACCGGGGATCTCGGCCGCAGCTTCCTCGGCGGCACCCCGGTCACCCTCCTGGTCGGCCGGGCGCTGCCGGCGACGCTGCTGCTGGCCTTCGTCTCGCTGCTGGCCTCGATCCTGCTGTCGATTCCGCTCGGCATCCATGCCGCCGTCCACAAGGGCCGGGCGGTCGACCAGGGGATCCGCATCCTGTCGCTGGTCGGGCTGTCCTTCCCGAACTTCTGGCTCGCCATGATGATGGTGCTGGTCTTCTCCATCGCGCTGGGCTGGCTGCCGCCGAGCGGGATGGAGGGCGGCGCCAGCCTGGTGATGCCGGCCGCCACCATGGCGATCATCCTCACGGCCACCAATGTCCGGCTGGTGCGCACCGCGATGCTGGAGACGCTGTCGGCACAATACGTCATGGTGGCGCGCAGCAAGGGCCTGCGCGAGCGGGTGGTGCTGTACAAGCACGCGCTGCGCAACTGCGCCATCCCGCTGATCACCTATGTCGGGCTGCAGTTCGGCGGGCTGGTCGGCGGCATCGTGGTGGTCGAGCAGGTCTTCGCCTGGCCCGGCATGGGGTCGCTGGCCTTCGACGCCATCGCCGCCCGCGACTATCCGGTGCTGCAGGCCGTCATCACGGTGCTGGCGATCCTGATCGTCGTCATCAACCTCGCGGTCGACATCGCCTATGGCCTGGTCGATCCGCGCATCCGCACCGAGTAGCCGATGGCCGTGATCGAAGACAGCCGGCCCTGGTCGCGCCGCCTGCGCAACCTGGAGTTCATCCTCGGCGCCGTGCTGACCGGCCTCATGGTGCTGGCGGTGCTGTGCGCCAGCCTCTTGTTCCCCGACGGCGGCGAGGGCTTCGACCTGACCGCCCGGCTGCTGCCGCCGTTCCACAGCTGGGCGCATCCGCTCGGCACCGACCCGGTCGGCCGCGACGTGCTGGCCCGGGTGGTGACGGGCGGCGGCATCTCGCTGACCGTCGGCTTCGCCTCGGTGGCCGGCGCCGTGGTGCTGGGCACGCTGGCCGGCCTGGTCGCCGGCTACTACCGCGGCCTCTGGGACCTGGTCCTGATGCGCTGCGCCGACGTGCAGCAGGCGCTGCCCTTCATCCTGATCGCGCTGACCTTCATCGCCATCCTCGGCGGCGGGCTCGACCGGCTGATCTTCTTCATGATCATCTCGCAATGGGTGCAGTACGCCCGGCTCGTCCGCGGCTCGGTGCTGTCCCTGCGGGAGCGCGAATTCGTGCAGGCCGCCGCGGCGATCGGCGTGCGCGACCACCGCATCATCCTCGACCACCTGCTGCCCAACGTGCTGGGGCCGATCGTCATCCTGATGACGCTGAACGTGGCCAACAACATCCTCTTGGAAAGCAGCCTGACCTTCCTCGGCCTCGGCGTCGACCCGCTGATCCCCAGCTGGGGCGGCATGCTGGCCGACGGCCGCACCTATGTGCAGACGGCCTGGTGGATCAGCGTCTTCCCCGGCCTCGCCATCATGCTCACCGTGCTCGGCCTGAACCTCCTGGGCGACTGGCTGCGTGACGTCCTCGACCCGACCGGAAAGATCTGATCATGACCGTTCTCCTGGACCGCGAAGCGCCGCGGACCCTCGACGCCCTGCTGCGCGACCTGTCCGACGGCCACCAGGGCGCGGCGGTCGAAGCCTGGCTGTTCGAGGACGAGGCGGCGCGCCGCGACGCCGAGACGACCCTGGCCGCGGCCGGCGTCTCGGCCCGGCTGCGCAGCGCCTGCAAGCCGCTGCTGCACGCTTTCCTGGAGGAGATCGAGACGGAGGGGCTGGCCTCGGCCGTCATCCGCTATCCGGCCCATCCCGCCGCCGCGCCCGACCGCTTCCTGCTCGAGGCCTATCCGCTGAAGGCGCTGCTGGACGGGGTCGATCTGCGCTTCGAGCCGGGCGACGAGACGCTGCGCTACCGGGTGAGCCTGACTTGGCGCGACGGCCGCACGACGACGACCGAGGTGTTCGCGCCCAACCATCTCGGCCTCGACCATCTCGGCGCCGCCTGCCTGTCGCCGACCGGCTGGCTGCGCATCACCGGCCGGCCCGACGGCCAGCCCGACCGGGACGAGCGGCTGGAGACCGAGGTCGAGACGCTGTTCCGCGCCGTGGTCGAGACCGTCCAGGCCTATCCCTGGGGCAGCGACGAGCCCTATTTCGAGCGGCTGTCGATCGCGGTCGAGGCGCCAGCGATCGAGCGGGGGCTGCCCTTCCACGAGGAGGCCGTCAGCCTGCACGAGGCGCTGCACGAGGACCTCTACTTCACCCTGCTGGAGGTGTTCCAGCGCCATTCCGGCCGGCCGCTCGGCGACCGCGGGCTGCAGCCGGGCCAAATCGTGCCGGAGATCCGGGCCGGCGCCCCCCGGGTGCGGGTCGAGACCGTCCCCTTCGGCGACCTGGCGGACGAGGCCGGAGACTGGCCGGAGCAGCCGCTGGACACGGCCGAGGCGCCGCTGTCGATCGCCCAGCTGCATCGCGAGCTGGCGGCGCTGGGCGGGCAGCCGATCCTGGCGCGGTCGCGGCAGGGCAGGCCGGTGCCGGGGCTGATCCGGCCGGGGTCGCGCCCGGCCGTGGTGGTCACCGGCGGCCAGCATGCCAACGAGACCACCGGCCCGGTCGGCGCCCTGCGCGCCGCGCGGCGGCTGCTGCAGGACCCCGGGACGCATCTCGCCCTGATCCCGCTGGAGAATCCGGACGGCTACGCCTTGCACCAGAGGCTGTGCCGGGACAATCCGCGGCACATGCACCACGCCGCGCGCTACACCGCGCTGGGCGACGACCTGGAATACCGCACCGGCGTCGAGCCGTATGAGCGCGCGGCGCGGCAGGAGGCGATCGCCCGCACCGGGGCGCAACTGCACGTCAACCTGCACGGCTATCCGGCGCATGAATGGACCCGGCCCTTCACCGGCTACCTGCCGCGCGGCTTCGAGATGTGGACGATCCCGAAGGGCTTCTTCCTGATCCTGCGCCATCACCCGGGCTGGGAGGAGCCGGGAATGGCGCTGATCGAGGCGATCACCCGCCGCCTGGCCCGGATCGAGCCGCTTTTGGAGCTGAACCGGATGCAGCTCGCCGCCTATGGCGCCCATGCCGGCGCCGGGCCCTTCACCGTGATCAACGGCATCCCCTGCCTGATCGGCCCGGACGAGCGCCATGTCCCGCCGCTGACCGTGATCACCGAGTACCCGGACGAGACCATCTACGGCGACCGCTTCGCCCTGGGCCACCGGGTGCAGATGGAGACGGTGCTTGCGGCGGTGGAGCACCATGCGGGGCTTGTCGCCTGAGGCATGCTCGGACGGTTCCTTTTGCGTTGCCTCTCCCGTAAACGGGAGAGGCAACGCAAAGAGCAAGCTCGTCCCTCACGTCCTGGTGATCGACACCCCGCCATCGACCAGCAGCGCCGTGCCGGTGGTGAAGCTCGACGCGTCGGAAGCGAGATAGAGCGCCGACCGCGCCATCTCCTCCGGGCTCGCCAGGCGCTTCATCGGGTACAGGCCGGTGATGAAGTCGCGCTCCGCCTGCGTCTTGGCGAACTGCCGGTACATCTCCGTCTCGGTGCCGCCCGGCAGCAGCGCGTTGACGCGGACGCCCCGGCCGCCGAACTCGACCGCCAGCGCCTGCACCAGCCCGACCAGCCCGGCCTTGCTGGCGGCATAGGCGGCCACGCCGGGGAAGCCGACCGTGTAGCCGACGAAGGTCGAGGTGAAGATCAGCGATCCGCCGCCGCGCCGCAGCATCGCCGGGATCTGGTGCCGCGCCGCCAGGAAGCCGCTGGTCAGGTTGGTCTCCACCGTCTCCCGCCACGCCGCCGGCGTCACCTCCGGCGTCGGCGCCATCGGCCCGACCATGCCGGCGGTGTTGAAGGCGATGTCGAGGCCGCCGAACCGCTCCTCCGCCAGCGCCACCAGCGCCGGGGCATAAGCCTCGTCGGTGACGTCGCCGGCCAGCGCCGCGGCCCGGCCGCCGGCCGCCGCGATCTCCCTGGCCAGCGCGTCGAGCTCCGCCTGCCGGCGGGCCCCGGCCACCACGGCCGCGCCCTCGCTTGCGAACAGCACCGCCGCGGCCCGGCCGATGCCGGAGCTGGCCCCGGCGACGACCGCCACCTTGCCCGCCAATGCGCCCATGTCCTCTCTCCTTCCGTCGTTCGATGCGGCGGAGGATGGCGGGGGCGGGGCGCGGCCTCACTCCGGTTCTTGCCGCTCAATCCGGGCAGCGGTCCTGCGCCGCAGTGACGCCGCGCCCCATTCTCCTTCAACATGGCGCGTGCGCGCAGGACGAAGCTTCCGGAGGTGCCCGATGCGAGCTCTCCATCTCCAGCGCTGGAGGTCCCTCGGCGCGGTGCTGATGCTGGTGCTGCTCATGCCGCACCAGGCCATGGCGTGGCTGCGCGAAGGCCACACGGCCACTGCGGCGCTGGCCTACGACATCCTGGAGCAGCGCGACCCGGAGGCGATCGCCGCCATTCTCCGGCTGATGCAGGCGCATCCGGACCGGGCCCGCTTCGACGCCCAGCTCGACGGCCTGGCCGGCCGCGCCGGCGAGCGCCGGATGCTCGAGCTGATGGCGGTCTGGCCGGACGCCGTGAGGCGCACCCCCTATGATCGCCCGAGCTGGCACTACAGCCCACGGATCGTGTCCTCGATGCGCCGCCTGATTCCCATCGCCTTCGGCAGCGCCCAGTGGGCATTCGGGCACAATCTCGCGATCGCGCATGATGCCGCCGCATCGGATTCGGACCGGGCCGTCGCGCTCTGCTGGGTGATGCATATCGTCGGCGACATGCACCAGCCGCTGCACACGGCGCTGTGGATGTCGTGGCGGTTCCCGATCACCGATGCGGGCGGGCAATGGGTCTGGGTGCGCGCCTCGCCGGACGCGGCCCCCGAGCGCCTAGGTCGGTTCTGGGACGCCGCGGGTCATCCGGGCGAGCTCGCCCTGGCTCATTCGGGACCGGTCGAGGCCGAGCTGACGCCGGATCCCTCGCCCGACGGGGAGACGCTGTCGCCGGACCCGGAGACCGCCTTCGCCCGCTGGGTGGCCCACAGCCGCGAGCTCGCCCATGACGTCGTCTACGACGGCGGAAGGCTGAAGATGGGCACCTCGCCCGGCTCCGCCCCCGTTCTCCCGGGCGACTACGTCGAGCGGGCGCAGACGGTCAGCCGCGCCCAGCTCACCGCCGCCGGGCGCCGGATCGGGGCGCTGCTTTCCGGCCTGCGCTGACGGGCGGCGTCAGGCGGCCACGCCCTGTTCGGTCGCCCGGAACAGCCTGCCGCCGATGGCGCGGGCGGCGTCCAGATGGACACCCAGATCCTGCGTCTCGGGGGGCAGCAGCAGCTCCGAGGTGGCGACGCGGGCGCCGCAGAAGTCGAAGATGCCGTGGTCGATCTGCGTCTTCATGGCGCCGGAATAGCCGTGCCGGTCATAGGTCCGCCGGCCGGCGCCGCCGAGGCCGACGAGATGGACCGGCAGGCGGCCCAGCCTCTTCTCCAGCGTGCCGCCGGGGATCTCGTCATAGGCCCAGCCATTCGAGAACACCCGGTCGATCCAGCCCTTGAGCAGCCCCGGCATCGACCACCAGTAGACCGGATAGACCAGCACCAGCGCATCGGCGCGGTCGATCCGCGCCTGCTCGGCGAGCACGTCGGCGGAGGGGTCCGCCTGCTTCAGATGGACGGCGTGGTCGGTCGCGCTGAAGCGCGGGTCGAAGCCTTCCGCCATCAGGTCGGCGATCTCGGCGGAATGGCCGGCCAGGGACACGCCCTCGGCGAGACGGGCGGCCACGGCGTGGGTCAGCGATGTGGGATCGGGATGCGCGACGACGACGAGCGCGTGCATGCCGGCAGCTCCTGCAGATGATTGCGGGAAAGGAGGAAGTTTTATATACTTTCGGTAAGTTACGTTTGGTATATAAGCATGTCAAGCACCCCAGCGAGAGAATCCCGGTCGCCGCGCCGCCGCCTGTCGCGGGAAGAGCGGCATCGACAGCTCATGGACGTCGCCTGGCGCCTGGTGCGGGAGGAGGGGACGGATGCCCTGACGCTCGGCCGGCTGGCCGGGCAGGCGGGCATCACCAAGCCGGTGGTCTACGATCATTTCGGCACGCGCACCGGGCTGCTGATCGCGCTGTACCGGGAGTTCGACGACCGCCAGACGGCCCAATTGCAGGCCGCGCTGCGGACCGGCGAGCCGACCCTGGCGGGGCGGGCCGCGGTGATCGCCTCCGCCTATCTCGACTGCGTGCTGGCCCAGGGCCGCGAGATCCCGGGCGTGGTCGCGGCGCTGACCAGCTCGCCGGAGCTGGAGAAGGTGAAGCGCGAGTGCGACGCGGCGTTCCGCGAGACCTGCCGCAGCGCGCTCGCCCCCTTCGCCCCGGCCGGCACCATCGCCCCCGCCGGCCTGTGGGCGATGCTCGGCGCCGCCGAAGCCCTGTCCAACGCCGCGGCGAACGGCGACCTCACCGCCGCGGAGGCGCAGGCGGAACTGGCCGAGACCATCGTCGCGATGGTCGGCCGCAGCCGGGGCTGAGGGGATGTCGAGCGTCTCCGCGTTGTCTCTCCCGTGAGCGAGGCCTTTTCAGAATGGCTGTGACCCACCCCTCTTTTTTAGTCCCCCCTCCCCTTGCGGGAGGGGGGAAGGGGGAGGGGTCTGCGCGCGTCCGCGCGCGAATGCGCAAAGGATAGGCTTCGCCGCCGGAC
>NZ_JBHYMS010000079.1:0-28326 GCF_042743185.1 Inquilinus sp. NPDC058860
CTCCACTCCACCATGGTGTCCACCAACGCTGATGGTGGACACCATCCTGGAGCCTCCTCTCCTCCGACGGCAGGCGGCCTCCACATCACGCGTACGCTCTTTGCGGACACAGCGACGGCACTCCAAGAGCGGACACCCACTGAGCCGGCAGCCATTAACCCATCTCCGTTGGCCGGCTCCGCGGAAGGCCTCCCAAGCGGAGCCGGCGTCACCCTTTTTCACATCGTTGCTTATTGTGAGAGCCGTTCGAGCGCGACGTCGCGGGTGCGCGGCCCGAACAGACCGATCGCGACCATCACCGCGGCCATGCTGGCCGAGGTGAAGGCGAAAACGCCGGTCACGCCGACATGATTTATCAGATACTCGATGACGAAGGCGGTGAAGATCGCCGAGAACCGGCTCCAGGAATAGACGAAGCCGACCGCCCGGGCCCGGATGCGCGTCGGGAACAGCTCCGCCTGATAGGCATGGTAAATGTAGGAGATGGTGTTGCCGGCCAGGGTCAGGGCGATCCCCGCCGCCAGGATCGCCGGCGCGCTGCCGGCCTGGGAGAACAGCAACCCCGCCACGACCACGGTGCCGGCCATCGCGACGATGATGTGCTTGCGCTCGAACCGGTCGCCGATCAGGAGCCCGAACAGCGGGCCGACCGGCGCCGCGAGGGCGATGATGCTGGTGTAGAGCAGGCTGGTCGTGACCGTGATGCCCTGCTTGATCAGCAGCGACGGCACCCAGCTGGCGAAGCCGTAATAGGCGACGGTCTGGAACACGTGGAAGACGATCATCATCATCGTCCGCCGGCGGTAGGGCGGCGAGAAGATGTCGCCGAAGCGGTGCTCGCCGGAGACCGGCTCCGCCGCCGCGGGCTCGGGCAGATCGCGGCCGCTCTCGGCGCGGACCCGGGCCTCGAGCGCGGAGAGGACGGCATCGGCCTCTGCCAGCCGCCCCTTCATCGCCAGCCAGCGCGGGCTCTCGGGCAGGCCGCGGCGGATCCACCAGACCGCGATCGCGCCGACCGCGCCGAGCAGGACCACCCAGCGCCAGCCGTCGACGCCGAGGGGCTGGGCCGGCACCAGCCCATAGGAGATCAGGGCGACCGCCGGCACCGCGGCGAAGCCGACCGCCTGGGAGAAGGCGGAGGCGCGGCCGCGCAGATGCTTCGGCACCAGCTCGGTCAGATAGGTGCCAATGGTGACGATCTCGACGCCGATGCCGAGCCCGGCAATGAAGCGCCAGAGATTGACGCCGAAGGCGGTGGTCTGGAACGCCATCACCACCGTCGCGGCCGAATACCAGATCAGGGCGTAGGTGAAGATCGCCCGGCGGCCAAAGCGGTCGGCCAGGAAACCACAGGCGATGGTGCCGAGGAACAGGCCGGAGAACAGCGCCGCGACGAAGCTCGCCCGGCCCGAGAACAGCAGCGTGAAGAAGGATTCGACCGAGGTCGCCTGCGACAGCGAGACGGACTCGGCGCTGAGGATGCCGCCCTTCACCAGGCCCGGCATGACGTAGCCGGACAGCATCAGGTCGTAGAGCTCGAAGAACAGGCCGAGGCTGAGCAGCGCGACCAGGCGCCAGACCGAGCGGGTGGTCGGCAGGCGGTCGAGCCGCGCCGAGATCGTCCCGGCGTCGAGGGCCGATCGGGCGGCGGCCGGGCTGCCGGCGACCGTCCCGACCTCAAAGGTCGTGATGCTGATCATGCGTCTCCTCCTCTCGATCGCCCCGGGACTGTTCCCGCCCCGTGGGCCGTGATGCGCGGCGGGTGTCGCCCGCCGGCTCGGCCGCGCCGTCTCACACGGTCTCGGCCTCCGTGCCGGCGGTCGCCGGTATGGTCAGGACGCCGTCTTCGATCAGCCGGCGGATCTCCGCCTCCTCCAGCCCTGCCTCGCGGGCGACGGCGAGGCCGTGCTCGCCGGGAAACGGCGGCTGGCGGGTCAGTCCCGGACGGCCGGCGGGCAGCGTGATCGGCAGGGCCGGAAGCCCTGCCGTGGCGAGCGCGGAAGCGCCCTCCCCTTCCGGCCGGGTTCGATTCATGTCGATCGGCAGCAGCCCGCCCGAGGCGTGCAGATGCGGATCGTCGAGCAACTCGGCAGGCCGAGCGATCGGCGCGAAGGGCAGGCCCAGCATCTCGCAACGGGCCATCAGCTCGGCCTTCGACAGGGTGCGGAACAGCCCCGCGACCCGGGCCAGAATGCGAGGCCGGGCCGCCGCCAGATCGGCCATCCGAGCGAGGCCCGGGTCGGCGAGCAGATCGGTCAGGCCGAAGGCTTCGCAGAAGGCCCGCCACTGCGTCTCGGTGACCACGCCGACGAAGACCTGCTGCCCGGGGTCGGCGGTGTCGAAGACGTCGTAGAGCGGCCAGGGCTTCTTCAGTTCGGGGGCGCCGAAGGGCTCCGGGTCCTGGCCCTCGATCGCCGCCCGCGCCATGTGCTGGGCGACCAGCACCATGTTGGTCTCGAACAGGCCGGACTGGACCACGCCGCCCTGCCCGGTGGCGTCGCGCCGACGCAGGGCGGCGAGCACGGCCACGGCGCCGAACAGCCCGCCCATGATGTCGTTGACCGAAGCGCCGGCGCGCAGCGGCCGGCCCGGCGGGCCGGTCATATAGGCCAGCCCGCCCATCATCTGCACCACCTCGTCCAGCGCCGCGCGATGCTCGTAGGGCCCGGGCAGGAAGCCCTTGCAGGAGCAGTAGACTAGGCGGGGGTTGAGCGCGGTCATGGCCTCAGCGCCCAGCCCGAGCCTGTCCATGGCGCCGGGACGGAAGTTCTCGACCACCACATCGGCCCCGGCGATCAGCCGCCGGACCAGGGCGAGGCCAGCCGGGCGCTTGAGGTCGACGCAGAGGCTGCGCTTGTTGCGGTTGAAGGCCGGGAAGAAGCCGATGGCGGGGCCGGTCAGCCGGCGGGTGTTGTCGCCCGCCGGCGCCGGCTCGACCTTGATCACATCGGCGCCGAGATCGGCCAGCACCATGCCGCAGCTCGGCCCCATCACCATGTGGCTGAACTCGATCACCCGGATGCCGGCGAGGGGCAGGCCGGCGGGCGTTGCTGCGGCGGTCGGCATCTGGCGGGCATCTCCCATGGCGGTGCCTCGGGCGGCCCGGTCGCGGGACGCGGCCGGGCGATAGGTCCGCGGCACGCCCGCGGCGGCGACGCGGCCGTGCAGCGGTTCGGAGGGCAGGCCGGCCGCCAGGACCGCGCGGGCGGCGATCAGGGCCTCGAGGTCGATCCCGGTGTCGAAGCCCTCGGATTCGAGCAGATGGACCAGGTCCTCGGTCGCGACATTGCCGACCGATCCGGGGGCGAAGGGGCAGCCGCCGAGGCCGCCCAGCGCGGCGTCGAAGCCGCGCACGCCCTCCTCCAGCGCGGCCATGGCGTTGGCCAGCGCGGCGCCGAGCGTGTCGTGCAGATGCAGGTTCCCGAAGCGGTCGGCGCCAATCTCGGCCCGCACCGCCCGGACCAGACGCCGGATATGGGACGGCGTGGCGTAGCCGAGCGTGTCGGCCAGGGCGACGATATCGGCGCCGGTCTCGGCCAGCGCCGCCGCCAGCGCCACGACCTCGTCCTCCGGGACCCGCCCCTGCAGCGAGCAGCCGAAGGCGGTGGAGATGCCGGCCTCGATCCGCGGCACATCCGGGCCCAGGCTGCGGGCGAAGGCGACGATACGGCCGAGCTCGGCCACCTGCTCATCGCGGCTGCGCCGGACATTGGCCCGGCAGTGCGCCTCGCTGGCGGAGACGGGGATGATGATCGACTGCGCCCCGGCTGCGGCCCCGTCCCGCGCTCCGCGGAGATTGGGCGCCAGCGCCACGACCCGGACGCGCGGATGCCGGGCGCGGACCGTGCGCACCACCTCGGCCGCGTCGGCCATCTGCGGCAGGGCCGTGGGCGGGACGAAGCTCGCGGCCTCCAGCTCCGTGACGCCGGCGGCGACCATGGCGTCGATCCAGGCCAGCTTGGCGGTGGTCGGCATCACGGCCTTGGCCATCTGCAGCCCGTCGCGCGGGCCGACGTCCCGGATCGTGACCGGACGTGCCTGGGCGTCGCTCTTCATGGCGGTCCTGCCTGTCGTCTCCCTGAATCCGGGATAGCTCCGCCGGACGAGGACGAGAATCGCTCATGCACGGGGGTAGCGTCCGCGAGTGGCGGACGCTTATGGTGCTCCGGGACCGATGAAGGGCTGGAGATGCGGACGCCGCCGGACTGGACCACGCTGCGGATCTTCCTGACCGCGCTCGAGCTCGGCAGCATCGCCAAAGCGGCCGAGCGCTGCGGCATCGCCAATTCCGCCGCCGCCAAGCGGGTCCAGATGCTGGAAGCGGACAACCGTGTGCCGCTGCTCGATCGGCATGCGCGCGGCGTGGTGCCGACCGCGGCCGGCGAGGTCTTCGCCCGCCACGCCGGTGCCCTGCTCGACGCCGAGGCCCGGCTGGCGGAGGAGATGGACGCCTTCGCCGCGGGCGGATCCGGGACCGTCCGCCTGCTCGCCACCGCCTCGGCGATCGGCGGGCACGACCTGGCGGAGGTGCTGGCTACCTTCGCCGCGACACATCCCGCAATCCGCATCGACCTGCGCGAGACCACCAGCCTGCCCGTGCTGCAGGACCTGCTCGAGGGCCGGGCCGATCTCGGCATCGTGACCACCAACCTCCGCGTTCCGGCAGGGCTGGAGGCGCAGCCCTGGCGCGAGGACCGGCTGCTCGCGGTGGTGTCGGCGGGTCATCCCCTCGCCCGTCGCCGGGCCGTCCGGTTCAATCAGGTCCTGGACCATCCGCTGGTCGAGGTGCTGGAGGCCGGGGCCCTTTCGCTGCTCCTGGCCGAGGCGGCGCAGCAGCTCGGGCGGAGTCCCAACATCCGGCACCATGTGAGCTCGATGGATGCGGCGCGCCGCCTGGTCGCCGCGGGCCACGCGGTCACCATCATGCCGGACGGCATGATCGAGCCCTATGCCGAGGCGCTGAGGCTGGCGGGAGTCCCGCTCGACGCCCCCTGGGCAACCCGCCGCCTCCGCCTCATATCCCGTCCCACCGGGACATTGTCGGCTCCCGTCAGGCTGCTGCATGATCATTTGCTGCACGCCCGGTAAAGCATGGCGTAGAGCCCCTCTGAAAGGTGAGAGAGTCGCCAGCCGCCCATGACAGCCGCATCACCAATGGCGGAAGGGTCAGAGACACTTCCTTCACAGTGGATCTCATCTCGGCACGGCTTTCTGCCAGCATCGTTCGGCTGAAGCGTGCCACAAGCGGACACAGAGCTCAGCTCTCGAGAGCGGACATACGCCGAATTGCAGGAGTCGAGCGCCAAGCACCCCAAGCGAGCCACTACGTGATCATCTCGAGCGAGCTCCTCGCAGGTACGTCCTTCTGAGCGACGCCGCGCAGGAAGAAGGTGTCCCGATCGGCGGCCTCGTCGTCGTCACCGCGGAATTGCGTATGCTCCCTGGTCGCGGACGCCTCCAGCCATGAGCCGTCCGGCCGGCAAATCCTGGCAAGGAGCACCTGCTTCGGTGGATGGTCGGTCCGACGGTCCACGATCACGCCTGTCCCTCGGCCCGGGATCGCGAACGTGTGAAGGATCTTCCGCAAGCCGATGCTCCGCCGAATTGGCCTGACCGCGTGTGCGGCCACCACAGCTTGAGCATACCACTGGGCGGACCGCAGCGCGCCATAACCGACCATAGCACCTGATTCCGGAAAGCGGCCGCTCCGATCAGACCTCGAAAACAGAGACCATCTGACGCCAGGTGACGGCGCTGGCGGTCGCGCGAAAGTCTCAGGGATGCAGCGGGTCGGCAGCCTGTGTCTCTCCTCGCTAGGATATTCGGCCGCCCAGCATCATGCGCCCCAGCATCTCGGCGACGACGCCCTGCTCGTCCGACGACAGCATGCTGACGAGCCTGCGCTCGGTCTCGGCATGGTCTCGCATCGCCGGTTCCACCAGCCGCCGCCCCGCCTCGGTCAGCTCGACGATGACGCCGCGCCCGTCGATCTCGTCGGCCATGCGCCGGATATGGCCCGCCCTCTCCAGCCGGCGCAGCAGGTTGGACAGGCCGCCCGAGGTCAGGATCAACGTATCCAGCAGGGCCTTGGGCGACATCCGGTACGGCGCCCCCTCTACCCGCAGGGTCGCGAGCACCGCATAGGCCGGATATTTCAGCCGGTGCTTCGCCAGTGTGCGGTTGACCGCGGCGAGCAGGACCTCGTGCAGATGCAGGAGGCGCCCGACCACCGCCTTGCCGGAGCAGTCGATCTCCGGGAACTCCCGGCACCAGCGCTGCATCCCGGCGCCGACCCGGTCGTTCTGCCACAACGCCGCCGGTTCGCGCCTGCCCTTCTGTCTCAGGGCATTGCCGCCCATGCCGTTCTCCCTGACTGGCTCCAACAACCGGGACAAGCATGCCCGCGGATCGCCGGAGGTGCATTGATTTGGCAAATTATCTTTCACTTATCTTTCTTGAAAGACAAAATCGACCATGCCATGGTTCGCCCGGTCGGACGGGCAAGACCCTGCCGCGACCACCGCAGAGCCGCGAACAGCGGCCGGCCGCACCGGACAAACGGGGAGATGCAACCATGCCGTATCTGCGCCGCCTTGCCTTGGCCGCCATCATGGTGGCGGGCAGCGGACTTTCCGCCCGGGCAGAGGATCTGGTCGTCGGCGCCTTCGGCGGGTCGTTCGCTGACAACGTCAAGGCCTGCCACGTCGCGGCCTTCGAGAAGGCGACCGGCGCCACGGTGTCTCTCAAGCTCGGCAATTCGTCCCAATTCGCCGCCGCCATCCGCGCCACCGCCGGCGCGCCGGACATGGATGTGGTGTTCATCGACAACTCGCTCGCCGCGCAGATGCATGGCGAGGGGATGGCCGAGACCATCGACCGCAGCAAGCTGGCCAATGCAGCCGATGTCATCCCCAGCGCCTGGGGCAAGGACGACAGCTATGTGGTGGCGATGGTGAGCGCCACGGCACTCGTCTACAACCCGAAGCTGGTGCAGACGCCGCCGACCTCGTGGCTCGACCTCTTCGACCCGCAATATGCCGGCAAATACGCCATCGGCGACATCAGCGGCACCTCCGGCCTGCAGTTCTTCCTGGCGCTGAACAAGCTCAAGGGCGGCACGCTCGACAACGTCGACCCCGGCATCGAGGCGATCAAGCCGCTCGCCGAGGGATCCGCCGTGCTCTACACCCAGGCCGACCAGCTTCTGTCGCTGTTCGAGCGCGGCGAGATCGCGATCGCGCCGTGGTATCCGGACCGCGCCGGCGTGGCCATGGACAAGGGCCTGTCGCTCGCCGTCGCCTATCCGAAGGAGGGCGCGGTCGGCATCCTCCCGGCGGTGATGATCCCGAAGGGCACGAAGAAGCGCGACCTGGCGCTCAAATTCGTCGACCAGGTGCTGTCGGCCGAGGGCCAGCAATGCTTCTCGGAACGGGCCTATATCGGCTCGGTGAACAGCAAGGTCACGTTGCCGGAGAAGCTGCAGAAGCTCGTGCCCTATGGCGACACGCTGGCGAACACCTGGTTCATCGACCCGGACGTGATCGCCAAGAACCTTCCGGTCTGGACCCGCCGCTGGCAGCGCGAGGTGGCGCGCTGACCGCGCGGACAGAGGGCGGCGTCCGATGAATGCCCTGGTCTTCGACCGGCTCGGCAAATCCTATGGCGGCCTCGACGTCGTCCGCGACGTGTCGCTGACGATAGCGGAGGGGGAGTTCGTCTCCCTCCTCGGCCCGTCGGGCTGCGGCAAGACGACGATCCTGCGCATGGTCGCCGGGCTCTTGGAGCCGAGCCGCGGCCGGCTGCTGATCGGCGAGGAGGACGTGACCCGGCTGCCGCCGAACAAGCGCGGGCTCGGCCTGGTGTTCCAGTCCTACGCGCTGTTCCCGCACCTCACCGTGTTCGAGAACGTCGCCTTCGGCCTGCGCCGGCGCAAGGTGGCGGGCGCGGAGCTGGAGCGCCGGGTGCGGGAGGCGCTGGCGCTGGTCCGGCTCGAGGCCTATGGCGACCGGTATCCGCGGCAGCTGTCCGGCGGCCAGCAGCAGCGGGTCGCCATCGCCCGGGCGCTGGCCCCGCATCCGCGCGTGCTGCTGCTCGACGAGCCGCTGTCCAATCTCGACGCCCAGCTGCGCGACGAAATGCAGATCGAGCTGAAGCGCCTGCAGCGCCAGCTCGGCATCACCACGCTGTTCGTCACCCACGACCAGGGCGAGGCCCTGTCGATGTCGGACCGCGTCGGGGTGATGGCCAAGGGCGTAATGCAGCAATTCGCGACGCCGGAGGACATCTATCACCGCCCGGCCACCGGCTTCATCGCCCGCTTCATCGGCCGGCCGAACCGGCTGGCGGGCACGGTGGCCGCGCGCGACGGTGCCGGCGGCCGCCTGCGCCTGCCGGGCGGGCTGGTGCTGCCCGCCGCCCAGGTCGACGCGCCGGAGGGGGCCCCGGTCGACATCATCATCCGGCAGGAGGCGATCCGCCTGCATCGCGATGCCGGTGCGGCGGGGGCGCTGCCCGGCACGGTGGCGCTGCGCTCCTTCAGCGGCGCCCGGCTGCAATATGTCGTCAAGCTGGCCGGCGATATCGAGCTCGTCGCCGAGGCGCCGTCGAGCGGGCCGGACGCCGCGCTGGCCCCGGGCACCCCGGTCGGCCTGGGCATCGACCCGACCGCGGTCTTCGCGATGGCGCCGGACGGGGCCGGGACATGATCCGGACCCGCCACGGCCTGCTGCTGATCGCGCCGCTGGCCCTGGTGCTCGCCGGCGTCTTCCTGGTGCCGGTGCTGATGATGCTGCCGACCAGCTTCCGCGAATACGTGCCGGCCGCGGGGCTGACGCCTGGGGTGTGGACGCTGGCCAACTACACCCAGATCGCGACCGACGGCTATTTCCGCGAGGTGCTGGGGCGCACGCTCGGCCTCGGGCTGGCCGTGACCCTGGCCTGCCTGGTGCTGGGCTATCCCCTCGCCTACCTGATCGCCCGCGGGCCGCAGCGCTGGCGCGTGACGCTGATCCTGCTGGTCGTCTTCCCCATGCTGCTGAACCTGGTGGTGCGCTCCTTCGGCTGGATCGCGCTCTTGGCCAATCACGGGCTGCTCAACAACCTGCTGATGCAGCTGGGCCTGATCAGCGCCCCGCTCAAGCTGATGTTCAACCTGACCGGGCTGCTGATCGGCATGACCCACATCTACCTGCCCTTCATGGTGCTGATGCTGGTCGCGGCGATCCGCAACGTGCCGCGCGACGTCGAGGCGGCGGCGGCCACGCTCGGCTCCAGCCGCCTGCATGTCTTCACCGCCGTGACGCTGCCGCTGTCCGCGCCCGGCATCCTGGCGGGGTCGATCCTGGTCTTCGTCCTGACCATCAGCGCGCTGGTGACGCCGCTGATGCTGGGCGGCCCGACCTACAAGGTCATGGCGACCCTGATCTATGACGAGTTCCTGCAGCTGCTGGACTGGCCGACCGGCTCGGCCCTGTCCTTCACCCTGACGATCATGGCGATCGGCGTGATCTGGCTGTCGGGCCGGCTGGCCCGGCGCTGGGCAGGCGCCGCATGAGTGCCGCGGAGGACACCCGCCCCGGCTTCGGCCTGACCGCGGCGGCGCTGGCCGTCATCGCCTTCCTGCAGCTGCCGGTGATCGTCGTGGTGCTGGCCGCCTTCAGCACCACCTCCTACCTGACCATCCCGCCGCAGGGGCTGACGCTGGCCTGGTTCGGCAAGGTGCTGAGCGACCCGACCTATCTGTCGGCAATCCGCATGAGCCTGTTCCTGGCCTGCGGCTCGACCGCGATCTCGTTGGTGCTCGGCGTCGCTGCCGCCTATGCGCTGTTCCACAAGGCTGTGCCCGGGGCCGGGGCGATCACCTCGTTCCTGATGGCGCCGCTGATCCTGCCAGCCGTCGTGATCGGCGTGGCGCTGCTGCAGTACTACAGCCTGACCGGGTTGCGCGGCAGCTTGGTTGGGCTGCTGCTGGCCCACGTCGTCATCACCGTGCCCTATGTCGTGCGCGCGGCGCTGGCCAGCCTATCGGGACTGGATGTCGCGGTCGAGGAGGCGGCGCGGGTGCTCGGCGCCACCGGCTTCGAGGCCTTCCGCCTGGTCACCCTGCCGCTGATCCGGCCGGGGCTGGTGGCGGGCGCGCTGTTCGCCTTCATCA
Organism: Inquilinus sp. NPDC058860; assembly: GCF_042743185.1. Classification (NCBI taxonomy): domain Bacteria; kingdom Pseudomonadati; phylum Pseudomonadota; class Alphaproteobacteria; order Rhodospirillales; family Rhodospirillaceae; genus Inquilinus; species Inquilinus sp. NPDC058860. Next base: position 10,154 of record NZ_JBHYMS010000079.1, read on the forward strand.
CCTCGCTCGACAACGTGCCGGTGACGATCTTCCTGATCCGCGCCGACCAGACGACGCTGCCGGTGCTGATCTTCTCTTCGGTCGAGATGGGCGTCGACCCCAGCGTCGCCGCCGTCTCGACCCTGCTGATCCTGGCCACCGGGATCGTCCTTCTCATCGCCGAGCGCCGCGCCGGCTTCCACCGCTTCGTCTAGAGGACCCACCATGCCGCTGACCAGCCGGGGCTTCCCGCTGTTCCTGACCTTCGACCTCGACGCCGAGACGATGTGGACCGGCCGCGACCCGGCCTATGCCGCCCGCCCGATCCTGATGTCGCAGGGCGCCTATGGCTGGAAGGTCGGCACCGGCCGCGTGCTCGACCTGCTCGACCGTTACGGCATCAAGGCGACCTTCTTCGTCCCCGGGCTGATGATCGACCAGCGCGAGGGGCTGATGGAGGAGATTCTGCGGCGCGGGCACGAGCTAGCGCATCACAGCTACAGCCACACCTGGATCCTGAACCTCACGCCCGAGCAGGAGCGGGAGGAGATGGAGCGCGCCTTCCAGTCGATCAGGCGGGTCAGTGGCCAGGCCCCGCGCGGCTGGCGCTCGCCCGCGGCCGAGATCAGCCCGATCACCATGCCGATGCTGGTCGAATACGGCTTCGACTATTCGTCGAACTTCTTCGACGACGATTCCCCCTATCTGCACGAGGTCGAGGGCAAGCCGACCAAGATCGTCGAGCTGCCCTTCCGCTGGGTGCTCGACGACGCGCCATTCTTCCAATACTCGATCGTGCTGCCCGGCCGGACGATGCAGGCCCCCTCGGCCCTGCTGGAGGCCTGGAAGGGCGAGTTCGACGTGCTCTATGCCGAAGACCGCATGATGATGGTCGGCATGCATCCCGAGATGATCGGCCAGCCCTCGCGCATCAAGGCGCTGGAAGGGCTGATCGAGCACGCGCTGAGCCACCCCAAGGTCTGGATCGGGCGCTGCGACGAGATGGTCGACGACATGCGCCCGGGACTGGAGCGCGCCCGCGCCGGGGCGGCGGCATGAGCGGGGCGCTGGCCGGCCGGCGCATCCTGGTCGCGGGCGGGGCCAAGGGGATCGGGCTGGCCAGCGTCCGGCGCTTCCTGGCCGAAGGCGCTGCCGTGGCCGTCTTCGACCGGGACGAGACCGCGCTGGCGGCGCTGCCCGGCGAGGCCGCCCTGCCCGCGATCGCCGGCGACGTGTCCGACCCGGACTCGGTCGCGGCCGGGGTGGCGGCCTGCGCCGAAGCCCTCGGCGGACTCGACGGCGTCGTCAGCGCGGCCGGGATCGACCTGGTCGCCGATATCGAGACGATGGAGCCGGCGCAGTGGAACCGCGTCCTGGCCGTCAACCTGACCGGGCCGATGCTGGTGGCGCGCGCCGCCTTCCCGCATCTGCGCGCCGCCGGCGGCGGCACCATCGTCAATGTCTCCTCCGGCGCCGGGCTGTCGCCCCTGCAGCACCGAATGGCCTATTGCGCCTCCAAGGCCGGGCTGCAGATGGCGTCCAAGGCCCTGGCGATGGAGGCCGCGGCCTTCGGCATCCGGGTCAACACGGTATGCCCGGGCGCGGTCGAGACCGACCTGTTCCGCTCCGGCATCGACGCGGCCCCGGACCCGCAGGCCGCCTATGAGGCGGTGCGGGCCCGCTACGCGCTGCGCCGCATCGCCTCCCCGGAGGAGATCGCCGCCGCGATCCTGTGGCTGACCAGCGCCGAATCCTCCTACGTCACCGGCACGGCCATCGCCGTGGACGGCGGCCGCACCTTCCATTGAGGGCCGGGCGATGACCGCAGCCAGCAGGCGCTTCAGCGGCAAGGCCGTCGTGATCACCGGCGCCGCCCACGGCATCGGCGCCGCCACCGCCCGTCGCTTCCTGGCCGAAGGCGCGCGCGTCGCGCTGATCGACCGCGAGGCCGATGGGTTGGCGGAGATCGCCGCCAAAGCGCCTGCCGGCGCCCTGGTCACCATGGTCGGCGATTGCACGGATGCGGCGGTCCTGGCCGAATTCCACGACCGCGCCGTGGCCGCCTTCGGCCCGGTCGACATCCTGTTCAACAATGTCGGCCAGAGCGGCCGGGAACGCGCCGCCCCCTTCCATGAGTCCGAGGAGGATGTCTGGCGCTTCGTGCTCGAGGTCTCGCTGCTGACCGCGATGCGGATGTCGCGGCTGGTTGTGCCCGCCATGCGGCAGCGAGGCGGCCGGATCGTCAACATGGCCAGCGACGCCGCCTTCGTCGGCGATGCCGGGCTGACCGACTATGCCGCCGCCAAGATGGGAGTCGTCGGCTTCACCCGATCGCTGGCCCGGGAACTGGCGCCGCATGGCGTCACCGTCAACGCCGTCGCGCCCGGCGCGATCCGGACCCGGGCGCATGACCGGCTGACGCCAGCCGTGATCGAGCGGATCAAGGCGACGACGCCCGCCGGTTTCATCGCCGAGCCCGAGGACGTGGCCGGTACGGTCGCCTTCCTGGCCAGTGGGGACGCCCGCTACATCACCGGCCAGACGCTGCTGATCGACGGCGGCCGCTGGATGGTCTGAGGGACGACGCCATGAGCACCGCCATCGCCGATCTGTCCGCCACCGCCCTGGCCGCCGCGATCCGCAGCCGGTCGGTCTCGCCGGTCGAGGCGGTGGAGGCCGCGCTGGCGCGGATCGAGGCGCGCCGGGACCTGAACGCGATGATGGCGCTGTGCGCCGACCGCGCCCGGGCCGAAGCCAGCCGAGCGGAGGCGGCGGTGACGGCCGGTGCGGCGCTGGGGCCGCTGCACGGCGTGCCGTTCACGGTCAAAGACCTGACCAGCACCGAAGGCGTCGCCACCACCCAGGGCTGCGCCCTGTTCGCCGACACCGTGCCCGCGACCGATGCGGTCGCCGTCGCCCGGGCGCGGGCGGCGGGCGCCATCCTGATCGGCAAGACGACGACGCCGGAATTCGGCCACAAGCCCTTCACCGAAGGCCCGTTCTTCGGACGGACGCTCAATCCCTGGAGCGCCGGCCACACCTGCGGCGGCTCCAGCGGCGGCGCCGCGGTGGCCGTGGCCACCGGCATGGGGCCGATCGCGCTCGGCTCCGACGGCGGCGGGTCGATCCGCATCCCGGCCGCCTGCTGCGGCGTCGTCGGGCTCAAGGCGACGCTCGGCGCCATCCCGAACCTGCAGGCGCCCGACCTGTTCGGCGCCAACTCCTATGTCGGCCCGATGGCGCGCGACGCCGCCGGCACGCGGCTGCTATTCGAGGCGATTGCCGGCCCGGACCGGCGCGATCCTTATGGCCAGACAGGCTCCCTTCCCCGCCGCGCGCTGCGGGACGGCGAGCGTCCGCGGATCGCCCTGCTTCTGCGCTGCGGCGCGATCCTCGACCCCGCGGTCGAAGTGGCCGTCGTCGCCGCCATGCGGCAGGCCGTGGCCCTCGGCATGGAGGTCGAGCCGATCGAGCTCGACCTCGTCTCGCTGGAGCCGCACTTCCTGGTGCTGCTGCGATCGCTGCTGCTGGCCCGCCTCGGCGGCCCCGCCGCGCGGTCGCCCGAAAAGCTCGACCCGACGCTGCTCGCGACCATCGAGGCGGGCCGGGGCTGCACTGCCGTCGACCTGCACGAGGCCCAATTCGCCCGCAGCGCCTGTTTCGCCAAGATCCAGGAGACTCTGGCGCGCTTCGACCTGATCGCGTCGCCGACGCTGTCCGCGCCGGCCCTGCCGGTCGGGCTCGATCCGCTCGGCCGGGTCGAGATCGCCGGCCGGGACGCGGGGACGATCCGTGGCGCCTGGTATCCCTACACCTTCCCGTTCAACCTGACCGGCCATCCGGCCCTGTCGCTTCCCTGCGGCCTGACACCGGAGAGGCTTCCGATCGGCCTGCAACTCGTCGGCCGCTGGCATGAGGAGGCGTATCTCCTGGACGTGGCGGCTCGGCTCGAGACCGCATTGGGCTTTCCGGGCCCCTCCTTCGAGCCGGTGCGCTGACCCATCCAAACATGGACAGGTTCATGCCAGCCTCAGACAGACTGGAGGGCGCCGATATCGTTGAAAAAGTCCCCAACGACTACTTGGAGCACAAATTCGAGCAAGTTTCCTGCCGATCCGGTCGCCATCCTGCATCTTTTGGCGCGCCGGCCATCCGCTTATGGGCTCTTTGTTGCGCGCGAAAATTGCGCACCGACTTTTTCAACGATATCCGCCATTTCCGGCCATTGCCGCGGCATCCCGAAACCGGACATCGTCCGGGCCACCGGCTTCTTGGCCCTTCCCAGCCAATCGAGCTCAGTTTCGGTGTGCCAGCACGAGACGTCGCCCCGACTGCGATCCACTACCTGGTACACAGCCGGGACGACGCTGAGCGCCGGTTGTCGGACACGTGCGCTCGCAGGCATAAAGTCACATTCAGCTGTGGATGTTCCATCTGAGGAGATCTCGGCCCGCCGGCGCGGGCAACGGTGGCCCATTGCGGTTGATGTGGGTTGAAGGACCGGAGGCAGAACCGTTCTGCTCCAAGCTTCGGAGCGTGGTCAGAGTGGCCTGCTACCGAGTGCTTGGCGACGGATAGGGTGCGTCACCCGATTGGCCCAGCCCGGCAGGGGCGCGCCATATCCGGCCATTGCGCCTGGACCGCAGTATCGGACATCAAACGCGAGGCGCTTCGAGCCAGTCGTAGGGCCTACACCACGTCGCCGATTACAAAACCGTACAGTCGCGGCAAGAATGCGATAACTGCCGTTCCAGTGCAATGGCACCACCGGACGCGAGCACCAGATGCGGGTCGTCCGGCGGTCCCTGTCCAGGCGCAATCGCCTAGCTTCCCGGAGATTCACAGCATGACGATCCGTCTCACCAGTGCCGCCGGCTGCCTGCTCGCGGCCGCAGCCGCCCTTGTCGTCCCGGCCCGCGCCGCGCCGGTCCCCTGCGAGGACATGCTGAAGCAGCTCAGGGCCGCGCTGGCGACCGCGACGCCGAACGACGCCGACAAGGCCGCGGTCGCTGATCTGCAGGCCAAGGGCATCGAACGGTGCACCGCCGACGATGACAAGCGCGCCGACGACTTCTTCGCCCAGGCTCTGAAGATCCTCGGCAAATGACCGCGCACCTGCAGCCTCGGGCGACGGTGCCGGTCTTGCCGAAAGGTGTGGACGGATCAAACCGACTTACGCCCCCGAACCGGGTCCCCGGCGTCACGGTTGACTTCTGGCTGATCAAGCTGATGGCGGTAACGATGGGCGAGACCGCGGCGGACTACCTGGCCGTGAACCTCGGGCTGGGCCTCTCCGCCACCTCTCTGATCATGAGCGCGATCCTCGTGGCTACCCTCGCCGTCCAGTTCGCGCAGAAGCGCTATGTGCCGTGGGCCTACTGGCTCGCCGTGGTGATGATCAGCATCGTCGGGACCCTGGTCAGCGACAACCTGGTCGACAATCTCGGCGTCACCCTCGAGGCGACGACAGCGATCTTCGGCCTCGCGCTGATCGTCGTCTTCGCCGCTTGGTTCACCTGCGAAGGCACCCTGTCGATCCATACGATCGTCACCACGCGGCGGGAAGTCTTCTACTGGCTGGCCATCCTGCTCACCTTCGCCTTCGGCACGGCGGCGGGCGACCTCGTGTCCGAGGCCTTCGATCTCGGCTACATCGTGACCGGTATCTTCTTCGCCGCGGTGATCGGCATCATCGCATTCGCCCATTACGGGCTCGAGATGAACGGCATTCTGGCCTTCTGGCTGGCCTACATCTTCACCCGGCCGCTGGGCGCGTCCGCCGGGGACCTGCTGTCGCAGCCGACCGAGTATGGCGGGCTGGGCTTCGGCACGACGACCACCTCGCTGGCGTTCCTGGGCTGCATCATCGCGATCGTCGTGTACATGACGCTGGCCCGGAGCCGCGTGCCCGCAGTGGCGGACGGCGACTCGTAATGCCAGCCGTCGCGGCTACGGCAGCAGCACCGAGACCCTCAGCCCGGGACGGTTGTCGCCGAGCGAGACCTCGCCGCGATGCAGCTGCGCCGTTGCTGCGACCAGGCTCAGGCCGAGGCCATTGCCCGGCGTGTGGCGGCTCTGCTCCAGGCGGTAAAAGCGCCGGAACACCCGCTCCCGGTCTTCCGCCGGGATGCCGGGACCGCGATCGGCCACCAGAAGCTCGACCCGATCGTCCGGCCGGCGCGACAGGGCGACGTCGATGCCCGTTCCCGCCGGGGTGTGACGCAGGGCGTTCTCGATCAGGTTCGCGGCCAGCTGGGACAGCAGATCCGCGTCGCCGGTTACCATCAGATCGGGTTCGATCCGGCACCGCATGACCCGATCCTGCTCCTCCACCGACGCCTGGAAGACCTCGGCGACGGTGCCGACCAGGGCGCTCAGATCGACGCGGGCGAAACCCCGGCGCCGGCTGCCGGCCTCGACCTGGGCGATGCGCAGCAGGGAGTTGAAGATGCCGAGCAGGCGATCGGCCTCGACGATGGCCCGCTCCACCGACCGCTCGTAGTCGGCGGCCGTGCCCGACCGCAGCAGGGCCCCCTCCAGCCGCTGCCGCAGGCGGCCGAGCGGGGTTCGCAGGTCGTGCGCGATGTCGGTCGACACCTGCCGCAACCCTTCCATCAGCGCCTCGATCCGGTCCAGCATGGCGTTGACGATGCCGGTCAGCCGGTCGAACTCGTCATCCGTGCCCCGCCCCGGCAGGCGCTGGCTCAGATCTCCCTCCATGATCTTCAGGCAGATGCGGTTGATGGCATCGACTCGACGCAGCACGCCGGCGCTGACCAAGAGCCCGCCGCCGACGCCCAGCACGGCCGTGGCCAGCAGCCCCCAGCCGAGGCCACGCAACCAAAGCTCCCGCAGCTCGTCGATCGGCGCCCGGTCGGCGGCCACCAGGATGAACGAGCCGTCGGCCAGGATCTTGCCGACGCCGCGCAGCCGCAGCTCGGCGCCGTCCTGGCCGCCGCCGGGGAAGGTCAGGTCCAGCAGCCCCGGTACCGGCGTCATCGCCGGCAGGTTGCCGGCCAGGCGCCCACCGCCGCGGTCCTGAAACAGGTAGAAGCCCGGACCGAGCGGATCCTGCTTCAGGCTCTGGTCTATGTCGCTGGCGATCTCTTCGGGCGAATCGTGCGGGTAATCCTCGGTCAGCGCGGTGATGGCAGTCGTCAGCGTGTTGTCGAACTGGCGCTCGGTGTAGCCCTCGGTCGCCCAGTAGAGGATGCCGAGGATCACCGCGACCGACATCCCGAACACCACCGTGTACAGGGCCGTCAGGCGGAAGCTGGTGGTTCGGAGGATCCGAGCCCGCATTGGTGGGCTAGGCCGGCGGACCAAGACGGTAGCCCGCGCCGCGGACCGTGGTGATCAGCTCGCCCGAGGAAGGCCGGTGCAGCTTGCTGCGCAGCCGGCTCATATGCGCCTCGACGACATTGGTGTTCGGGTCGAAGCGCAGGTGCCAGACATTCTCCAGCAGCATGGTCTTGGTCACCACATGGCCGGCGTTGCGCAGCAGGTACTCCAGCAGCTGGAACTCGCGAGGCTGCAGCTCGATCCGATGACCAGACCGGGTGACCGACCGGCGCAGCAGGTCCATCTCCAGCTCGGCGCAGCACAGCATCGTCTCCGCAGTGCCCTGGCGGGCGCGGCGGCCCAGCGCCTCGATGCGGGCCAGCAGCTCCGGAAGGGCGAATGGCTTCGGCAGGTAGTCGTCGCCGCCCGCCTCCAGGCCGGCGACCCGGTCCTCCATCTCGCCCAGAGCTGTCAGGAACAGGACCGGCGTGTCGACCTCGGCGGCGCGAAGGCGCCGGACCAAGGCGAGGCCGTCGAGCTTCGGCACCATTCGATCGACCACCAGGATGTCGAATGCGCCGCTGGCGGCGGCCAGGAAGCCGCGCGGCCCTTCATCCACCGCTTCGACCACATGGCCGTTGGCCATCAGGCCGTCGGCGACATACGCGGCGGTGTCCGCGTCGTCCTCAATCAGCAGGATCCTCATCGCAACCGCTCAATTCTTACCACTCGCATCCAAAGCGCCATCTCGCTAGTTAATATATCTTCAGGACGAGCAAATCATATGCCAACGAATTGCGGCCAACATTAAAAATCCGTTATCTCTTCTGGCAGAGTTCATGTCGTGACTTGATTGCCCTATATACGGACTCCTCAAAAGTTTGTTTTGGCATTTGCCTCAGAGGTTAGCGATGTCCGGCGAGAACAAGCCGATTTCCGGGCCGAAGCTGTCCATCGTGCACCCTAAGAACGATGATCCGCTTGACGGATCCGGAGCGGCCGACGCGCCGGACGGGTGGTACGAGTCGGACCGCCTGGGCCATGCGAGGGATACACCTGGCGAGGCCGACGGCGACCGGCCGACGAACGCCTCCCGCATCGTCGACCATCTCAAATCGATCCTGTCCGCCGCACGCCGCGATGACGTCTGAAGGGATGGCGGCCAAGGCCGCTGCCTGAATGGCGGATCCACTGCAGGCGCATCAGGTCGCACCTCCGACGCTTTTCTGTAGCATCTGCTTCTTGTATGAGTTTCTGTAGCAGTTGTAACATTGTCCTGTCCAGCCGTGACCGTGTCGGACTTCGCCCCCATCCCAGTCGAACAGCGCGTCGAGGCGGCCATCGGCCGGCTGTCGCCGGCGGAGCAGCGGGTCGCTCGCTTCCTGGTCGCGGAGAAGGAGGCGGTGCTGCTGTCCTCCGCCGCCGAGATCGCGGCCCGGGCCGGCACCAGCGACGCGACGGTGGTGCGGACGGCGCGGTCGCTCGGCTTCGAGGGGCTGGCGCAGCTGCGCGAGGCGCTGCTGGCCGACCTGACCGGGGCGACGACGCCGGGTAGCCGCATGCGCCGCACCCTCGATGCCGCGGGCGAGGATGCGGCCGGCGCGCTGCAGCACGTGCTGTCGATCCACCGCGAGGCCACGGAGGCCCTGGCCCGGCCGGAGTTCCAGCGGCCCTTCGCGCATGCGGTCGAGATCTTGTCCGCCGCCCGGCGCCGCCATGTCTTCGGCATCGGGCCGTCCGGCAGCCTGGCCGAATATGCCGCGCTGCAGCTCAGCCGCATCGGGCTGCCGAGCGAGGCGCTGGCCGAGAGCGGCATCGGCCTTGCCGACCGCCTGCTGCGGGTCGCCGAGGGCGACGCGCTGATCCTGATCGCCTACGCGCCAGTCTACCGCGAGGTGGCCGTGACGCTGGACGTCGCCGAGCGGCACCGGGTTCCGGTGCTGCTGGTCAGCGACAGCCTCGGCCCCCTCATGCGCGACCGCGTCGCCGAGATCCTGCCGGTGCCGCGCGGCCGGGCCGATCATCTGGCGATGCATGCCGGCACCATGCTGCTGATCGAGGCGCTGGTCGTCGCCCTGGCCGCGCGCGACCGCGAGCGCGCGCTGGCCGGCCTGGAGACTCTTGGCGCCCTGCGCGGCGAGATCGACAAGCTCTGGCTCAGACGGGGGTCGAAACGGACGCCATGATCAGCACCACCGCCATCCTTTCCACCATCACCGCCTCCTTCCTCGGCTCCTTCGTCGAGGTGGTGGAAGCCTTTACCATCATCCTGGCCGTCGGCCTGTCGCAGAGCTGGCGGCCGGCCTTCATCGGCACGGCGGCGGCGCTCGCGGTCCTGGCGGTGCTGATCCTGCTGCTCGGACCGCTGCTCGAGCTGGTCCCGATCGAGGGGCTGCAATTCGTCATCGGCACGCTGCTGATCCTGTTCGGCCTGCGCTGGCTGCGGAAGGCGATCTTGCGGGCGTCTGGCCTGATCCCACTGCGCGACGAGGCGCGCACCTTCGAAGCGGAGACGGACCAGCTACGCCGCCGCAGCTCCGAGCGCCGGGCCGACTGGCTGGCCGGCGTCGCCGCGTTCAAGGCGGTGCTGCTGGAGGGCGTCGAGGTCGTCTTCATCGTCATCGCCGTCGGCGCCGGGCGTGGCCTGATCGGTTATGCCAGCCTCGGCGCCACCGCGGCTTGCCTGCTGGTGCTGGTGATCGGGCTGGCGGTGCATCGGCCGCTGTCGCGGGTGCCGGAGAACACGCTGAAATTCACCGTCGGCCTGCTGCTGACCTCCTTCGGCGTGTTCTGGACCGGCGAGGGGCTGGGCGCCGACTGGCCGGGCGCGGACCTGTCGCTGCTCGGCATCCTGGCGCTGGTCGCGGCCGTGTCCTTCGCCGCAATCCGGCTGCTGCGACCGCCCTCTGGTGCACCGGCCCGGAGATGGCGCCATGACTGCGATCCGGGCCGTGCTGGCCGAGGTGCTCGGCCTGTTCATCGACGACGGCGCCCTGGCGCTGGCGGCGATCGCTTTGATCGCCGCCGTTGCCGCGGCGGTCCGCTCGGCCGGGCTGCCGCCAATCGACGGCGCCCTCCTGATCCTCCTCGGCTGCCTGCTGATCCTGGCCGAGAGCCTGTGGCGGGCGGCCTGGGCGAAGCGCCATGGCGGGAGGTGATCGAGACCGGCCGGAGCGCGCGATCCTGTTCACTAGGTCGTGTGGACGGATTTGAGCAAGATGAGCCGGCGGTGAGGGCGACGAAGGATGCGAAGTTTCGCTTCGTCTTCTCGCAGCGTAAGGCGACGCGCTTGAAGCGCTTGAGCTTTCCGACGGCCTGCTCGATGCGGGCACGATCCTTGTAGAGCGTCGTGGGGAAGAAGCCGGGCTTTTGCTTTTCGTTGGCCTTGGCGGGAATGACGGGAACGATGCCGCGTTTGCGTGCCGCCTGGCGGTTGGCCGTCTCGCTTCACGAGGTCGACCGGCCTATGCGCCGGCCACGACTCAGGCGCCGCTCGGCTGCCGGGACGAATCCCTGGAATGCCGCGCGCCCATGTTACTCAAGAAAAAGGTGCCCGGGCTCGGCCGCCATGCAGAATGGGCTGCCGAGCCCGGATGTCGGGCGGTTATTAGAACGGCGTGGCCGGAAGCGCTTGGGTACCCTCCAATTTCACGGCTTGCAGTTCGTTCGCGTCCAATCCCAACGCATTCAGAATTGTGGGTGCGACCTGCGTCGTCTGCACCAGGGCCGTCACGGTCCGCGGTTGCAGCAATGGGTTGCTGACAAGGAGTGCGACGCTCCGATCATTCGGGTTTGCGCCCCCATGCTCGGCAATCTTGGAGCCGGACGTGTAGACGACACCGGGGTTGACGGTGATGATAAAGTCAGGAGTGCGACTGTCGGTTGCCGGATCCTGATAGGAGAGCGCCAGGACATTTGGCGTCTGAATCTGCGCGATCCCCAACTCCTTAGTGGACTTCTCAAGATATTCTTGAGCTGCTGCTAGATATTTCGATCGATTTTGCGGCCCAAGCCAGATGAGCGCTGCATCGTCCGCAATATGAAACGCATAGCCCGGCGTCTTTGTATAAGGATCGTCGTCCAACGCTTGAAACGTCGCCGGATCAATGGGCGACTGACCGTGCTTGGAGGCGAGAACGATCAGAGTCGAATCAGCGAGGTGATTGTCCTTCAGCGCTGAGACGAGCTCGCCGACCGCACCATCAACATAGTCCAGCTGCTGGGCGAGGCCGGAATTCGGCTTGCCCGTGGCATCCACATAGCCGCCGATGAGTCCTGTTGTATCGCCTGGCCCGGCCTTGGGCAGCTTCTGTCCCACGCTAACAGCCTGGAAGTTCATTCCGAAGAGCTCGGGCACTTTCGCCGCCTGCGCTCCTGTGCTGTCGCGGCCCCTCATTTCGTTCACCAGGACATGAACTCGCGCTTCATCGAACTCGCGCTCGGCCTTGAAACTCCCCGTCGTTTTGACCTTCGTCCCAGGGATCAGACTGTCCTGCTCGAGAGCATAGAAATCATCGACGCCGTGGCCCGACGGACCATTCAGCCATTCATAGGCCGGGTGCTTGTCCGACCAAGCGGTGCGTCCGCCATGGGCCTTCACGATCTCGAAGATATTGTTCACACGGACGAATTCATGTGGATAGACCACGGCGCATTTGCCGTTGCTCAGCATCATCGGCAGTTTGGCTGGGTCGATTTGACTGCGGAAATCGCCCGGCGTTCCGCCACCGTCGAGACGGTCTGTATCGAAGTCGACGTTCTCGGCAAACGACACTTCGGTGCCTGGCGCGCCCTTACAATCGGACCCCGGCGCAAAATAGGTGCGATCAAAACTGTCGTCGTAGAACACCCCGGTCGACTTGGGTGTGCCCCCAGTGACCTGGGCGACAAAGCCGGGAAAGGAATCGGATGGCGAGGTCGTGACTGCGTTTGGATAAAAGATGCCGGTTCGAGCGAGCCCAGCGAGCGCACCTGTCGGATTGGTGGCTACATAATTTGCCAGGTCGAGAGCATGCAGTCCGTCGATGCTGATCAACAGCACATGCTTATAGGGGGTAGCAGTCGCTGCCGGTGCAGGCCCAACGGCTAAGGGCAGCGCGGCCATGACGGTCATGGCCACGGATCGTGCGAGACGGTTCATCTGAATCTCTGATTTGTGCCCCCCTGCCGCAATCAATCTAGCCCGGCAACATGACAGGCGCATGACGGCAGCCGGTCAACGCCTGGAAGCTCTGCCCGGACCGAAACAATCGCAAACGGCTGAGCGGAGTTCAGCGTGGTGCAGGAGCCATCGCGTCGTTCGGGAAGCGTCCGCGCCGGCCAGGCCACGTTTCAGGTCGAGGAGAAAGGCCTCAAGCTGGGCGGCTCATAGGTCCCGTAGACGGCTCGGGGGCCGTGGCTTTTTACGATGCGACGTTCACGGCCACGAGGTCGCCAGCAACTGGCTCTCGCCCAGAAAAGTCTTTGGCAATGGATCCGCAATTCTCGAATTCTAAAATCCCTACTTTCGTCGCGAGTTTCACTCGGTATAATGGATTCGTGTGCCGAAGACGCCGCTCATTTCGATTATAGGTTGCGCGATCGAAATCTTGAGTCAAGCCAATAAAACTTTAGAAATATATTGGATTTTAGGTGCTTCTTCCTAGAATTTGCCTTCTGTGGATGGTTGGCGATTCGAATTTCATTGTCAGAGAATGCGAGATTTCGATCCGGAGGCATCGCCTGCAATTCCACCGTAAATTCCGATGCTCACCCGTTGTGGCCAGTAGCGAGAACGGCTGGGGCGCCTGTCGGGCGGGGCCGGACACCGGGCTCTGTTTGCTAGGCTTCCTCGCCCCTTGGGGCGAGCTCGCTGAGCTGCACCGAACCGCGCGGCGCGCGCCTCGACCCATGCGGGTCACGATCCCTGGAGCAACCCCATAAGGAGCGGCCCGGGCGGGGCCACACTGCGCGGGTGCCGGCCTGCGGCCGTCGCTATGCTCACCCGCCCAGGGTGGCCTGTTTCCGCCCGGACTCGCGTGGCGCTCGTCGCCTTCGCCGGCTTCGCCGTCGCTATGCTCTCCGGCGCCGGGTTTCTCGTGTCAGCCCGGCCGCCGTCTGCGGCCGAGCCGAGGCCGGCTGCGCCGGCACCATGAGCCCGCGGACGCGGGCCGAGAAACCTGTTCCGGTTTCGGCTGGCAAGCGCGATCGGGGGGTATCCCCGGCCTTCCGCGGCTTCGCCTTGTGCAGGCCGGGCGATCCCTGTTCCACTCATGACGCTCCTCGCGGGCGCGTCTAGGGTCGCGATAGGGCCGGTCTGTCGGGAGTCACCTGGCGATCCTGCGCCGCGAGCGCCGAGAGGGGACATGTGCCCCGATGGATTGGCCGCGATCGACGCCCCGTGGGGAGTTGCGCCTTCGAGCGCCAGAACAGGGCCCGGCGAGGATTGCGGCCGCCCGATCCGAGCACAAGAAGGGGAGCAACAGCATGGATATCGCAGCCTATGTGGGTGTCGATTGGGCCTCCACGACGCACTATGCCTTCGTCATGGATGCCGATGGCCGGAAGCTCGGCCATCGGGCCTTCGCACACAGCGGCGACGGCCTGGCCGACCTGGCTCGCTGGATCACGAGTACGGCGGACGCCGAGCCGACACGCATTGCCATCGGCATCGAGGTGCCACACGGCCCCGTCGTTGAGAGTTTGATGGACGCTGGCTTCATGGTGCACGCGCTCAATCCGAAGCAGCTCGACCGCTTCCGTGATCGGTTCACCATGGCCGGCGCCAAGGATGATCGGCGCGACGCCTTGGTTCTGGCCGATGCGCTACGCACGGATCGGCGCTTCTACCGCCTCCTTGAACCGATGCATCCCAGCATCATCGAGCTGCGTGAATGGTCGCGGATGGCCGAGGATCTGTCGGCCGAGCGCAATCGGCTCGCCAACCGCTTCCGCCATCAGCTGTGGCGCTATTATCCGCAACTGCTCGACGTGTCCGAGGACTGGGCGGCACCATGGATGCTCGATCTTTGGGAGTTGATCCCGACGCCCGCGACTGCCCAGGTGGTCCGCACCACAACGGTCACGAAGCTCATCAAGCGGTGTCAGGTGAAGCGCTGGAGCGCAGAGACTCTCCTCGAGCAACTCCGTGGGACGCCGCTCGCGGTCGCCCCTGGCGTGACCGAGGCCTGCATCCTGCATTGCCGTGTCGTGATCCAGCGGCTCAGGCTCATCACCGTGCAGCTCAAGACCGCGATGAAGGAGCTCAGCCGTCTCTCCGAGGCGGTGTCCGACCTGGTAGTCGACGCCGTCCGGAGCCCGGCAAGAAGGGCCGAGGTGCTGAAGTCGATCCCGGGTGTCGGGCCGGTCGTCCTCGCCGCGCTGCTTTCGGAGGCCCATGACGCGGTCACCCGTTGTGACGCCACGGCGCTGCGCCGGCTGTCCGGGGTGGTCCCGGTTACCCGACGAAGCGGCAAGCAATATCTCGTCGTCATGCGGCAAGCCTGTCCGCATCGTCTGCGCACCGCGGTCTTCCATTGGGCCCGCGTTGCCGTGATGCACGACTTCCACAGTCGCAATCGCTACGCCGTTCTTCGAAAGCGAGGGCACTCCCACGCTCGAGCCCTCAGGTCGATCGCCAGTCGGTTGATCGGTGTCGCGTGCGCCATGCTGCAGACCGGAGAACTCTTCGATCCAAATCGGGCTCCGCAACCGGCAGCTGCATGATCTTGTCGTCGGCGAGGCGCGAAGCCTCCAATCGCGCATCGCCGCGACGACGACCGCGGTGCGCATGCACCGCCACGGAAATGAGTCCGCGCGCCAGCGCGCTTCCACATTCCATGCGACCGCGAAGCTGCGCCGGTCTCCGGTGAGCCGCGTCCTCTCCGCTCCCGCGGCAACGCTTAGGGCTCCGCCCTCGGCGCGCTTCGACCCGTCCCTCTCCGGGCCGATCAACGCGACCCTCTTTCCCACCGACGCCGATCCGAACCGCTTCCAGCTCGTCTGGCGGCGCTACCAGGCCAGCTGATCGGGTCGACCAGGGCGGCCGCTTTGCGGCCGCCCTCCTCCTCATCAGGAGCGGGCACATGCGCAAGCCGCCGACATCCCGGTTCCACCAGGTGGTCATCACCGTTCACACGAACCGGGCCATCACCGCCGCCCAGGCGCGCTATGCCGTCTGGAACGCCATCGACCGCCTCGACATCTATGGCTGCGGTGTCGACACCAACGAACCTTGGGAGACCGGCAAGATCCGGGTCCCCGCAATCTCTCGCGGCGGCCGCGCTCGCGCTAGCAGCCCATCGCGCTCGCCGGATTGCGAGGATTGTCCACAGGGATCGAGGCGCGTCGCGCCGAGAGGCCGGAGGGGCAGGTTCGGCCCCCAAGCCAAGGGAATGCCCCTCCGGTCGTATTCCTGTGGGCAATCCTGACGCGGTTGGCTGCGGCTGAGGGGGATATGCAAACGGTGATATACGAATATCCCGAGAGGAATATTCCGATGTCTCTCTATGTCCGAGACGATGACGTCCGCCGCCTGGCGGAACGTCTCAAGGAGGCAACCGGGGCGAAAACCGTCACCGATGCCGTCCGATCCGCCCTGCTGCATGAGCTGGAGCGCGTCGCACGAAGTGCGCCGCTTTCCGCCCGGATCGACAAGGCGTTGGCTCTCGCCGATGCCATGGGGCCAATGGATCCTGGGTTCGACGAGAAGGCGTTCACCGATCGGCTGTGGGAGGGTCTCTGATGTTCCTCGACGCCTCCGCTATCGTCGCCATTCTCGCCCGCCAGCCTGACGCGGTCTCCCTCATGGCCCGTCTCGCGGCCGCCAGCGGCAAGGTATATGTGTCGCCGATTTCCATGCTCGAGGCGGTTCTCGGCCTGGCGCAGGCGAAGACCCCAGCGGGCGGGACCGTCATCCCCGATCGGATCAGCCAAGCCGAGGCCGCCGTCGCCGAACTCATCAGCGCCATCGGCGCCAAGGAGATGGTGATCTCGATGGATGTCGGCCGCCGAGCTCTGGAAGCCGGACGACAGTATGGGGAGGCCTCCGGCCACCCGGCGGCGCTGAACATAGGCGACTGCCTGGCCTATGCCTGCGCCCAGGCGTATCGGCTGCAACTCTTGGCCAAGGGCGGCGATTTCGCTCAAACGGGTATCGCGGGCTCCTGATCTGCCGGTCTCCTTGGCGCCGTCGTGCTGCCGGTCTCGTCCAATTGTGCAACGGGTCGTTGCACAATTAGACGGTGCGGTCTAGATCCGCGTGCCCGGGAGCCATTGCGAGGGCTCGGAGCGGGCTCATGCGCTTGATCCTGTGCCGGTGACGGGACCGATCCGATCCGGGCGCTGCAATCGAGCCGAGCGGCCTGCTAAGCTCCGGCCATGAGCCCGTCCAAAACGACTCCCACCGCCGAAAGCTACGGGGCGCTGCTTCGTGAGCTGAAGGACCGGATCCGGTCCGCGCGCCTGCGCACCGCCATGGCCGTGAACCAGGGCATGGTGCTGCTCTACTGGTCGATCGGACGCGAGATCCTGGAAAGGCAAACGGCGGAAGGGTGGGGCGCTCGGGTTATCGACCGACTGTCGGTCGACCTCCGGCAGGATTTTCCGGAGATGACCGGGCTCTCGGCCCGGAACCTCAAATACATGCGGGCGTTCGCCGAGGCCTACCCAGACGAGCCAATTGTGCAACGGGTCATTGCACAATTGCCCTGGGGCCACAACCTCACCCTCCTGGAAGCGCTGAAGGATCCGGCGGAACGCCTTTGGTATGCCGGCCAGGCAATCGAGCATGGGTGGAGCCGGCCCGTCCTCGTCCATCAGATCGAGAGCGGGCTCATCCACCGTCAGGGCAAGGCGATCACGAACTTTGATCGGACACTGCCGGCACCGCAGTCCGATCTGGCAAAGCAGCTCATCAAGGATCCCTACACCTTCGATTTCCTGGGGCTCAGCGCCGACATCACAGAGCGTGAGCTCGAGCGGGGCCTGCTCGAACACATCCGGGCGATGTTCCTGGAGCTGGGGAAGGGGTTCGCCTTCGTCGGCAACCAGTACCACCTGCAGGTCGGCGGTCAGGACTTCTATATCGACCTGCTGTTCTATCATCTGACGCTGCGCTGTTTCGTGGTCGTCGAGCTGAAGGTCGAGGACTTCAAGCCCGAATTCGCCGGGAAGATGAACTTCTATCTCTCGGCGGTCGACGACCTGCTCCGGCATCCCAGCGATGCGCCGAGCATCGGCATGATCCTCTGCAAGGGCAAGAACGCGATCATCGTGGAGTACGCTCTCCGCGACGCGTCGAAGCCGATGGGGGTGGCCGAATACCGGGTGTCGCTGCCGCCTCAGCTCGAAGCGGCACTTCCCACGCCCCAGGACATCGAGAGGGAATTTCCGCAGTGGACCGTGGTCCAGATGCGGATCGACATCGAGCGCGCTGTCATGGAACTGGCGCGGACCCGGGGCATGGAAGGCGAAGCGCTCACCTTGCGCCAGGTGCTCGAGTGGCTGCGCCAGAATGGTGGATTGCCTGAGACGAGCGGTGATCTCGGCACGGCCCTGACCACGATCTACAGGACCGTCCACGGTGCCGACGCCGACGAGCTTGACCTCCAGCGTGCTCTCGCCACAGGCGCCGAGTTTTTGGAGGTCTTGAGGAATATGCTGCGCGAATAGCAATCGGATGGAGGTCACCTCGGCGCCAAGGCCGGTCTGTCCCCATTGCTGTCAACCGAAGGCGGTTCAGGGTGCTCCGAACCGGACATTCTCTGTCGCTGCGATGGTTCCCGACACCGGCCTCCAGGGCGAAGGCCGGTTGGCTACGCTGCTGACGTTTGGAGATCTGTCAGCATCCGGTGAGGACCGCAGTGTGGTCTACTGCGAGGATCCGGGCTTGGGCGGAGCGAGGCCGGCAGCGCGCCGGTCGGCGATGATCTCCT
>NZ_JBHYMS010000080.1:0-27436 GCF_042743185.1 Inquilinus sp. NPDC058860
CGCCCGGTCCTGAAACGCTGATCCTGGCGTCGAAGCCGAGCCGCCCTCACCCGGTCTCGCTGCGCGAGCCCGACCTCTCCCGCAAGCGGGAGAGGTAATCTGATAACGCTCGAAGATGTGTGAATCCGATAGCCCGCAAGGTGAGGGGGGACAAGAAAAGGAGCGGGTCCAGCTATTCTGAAAAGATCTCGTTTGCGGGAGAGGCAAACGCTTCGCACTGGAGAGTCTCGCTATCGTCATCGGCTCAATCCCGGCTTCCGCGCGGCTGCACCCGATAGCCGGTGCCGCGGATGGTGACGATGTCGATATCCGCACCCTCCAGCTTGCGGCGGACGCGCGAGACCAGCAGCTCCAGCGCGTTGACCGACACCTCGGCGTCGTCGCCGAACAGCTGCATCATCAGCCGGTCCTTGGCCGCGACCTGGCCGGCGCGGGTCAGCAGGATCTCCAGCAGGCGGAACTCGCGCCGGCCGAACTCGACATGCTGGCCGGCGACGGTGACGGCGCGCCCGGCCAGGTCCAGCGTGACGTTGCCCTGCGACACGGTGCTGCTGGTCTGGCCCGCCGGGCGCCGCAGCAGGGCGCGCAGCCGCGCCTCCAGCTCGCGCAGGTCGAAGGGCTTGACCAGGTAGTCGTCGGCGCCGAGGTCCAGCAGGCCGACCTTGTCGTCGATCTCGGACCGGGCGGTGACCACCAGCACCGGGGCGTCGACGCCGCGTCGGCGCAGGTCGCGCAGCACGGCGAAGCCGTCCTGGCCGGGCAGCATGATGTCCAGCAGCACGGCGTCGAAGGCGTCGTGGCCGGCGGCCTCGGCGGCGGCCAGCCCGTCGCGCACCCATTCCACCGAATGGCCGGATTTGCGCAGCCGGTTCTCCACCGCCTCCCCGAGATCGGGATTGTCTTCGACCAGAAGGATCCGCATGCATCCTTCTTGTCGGAAAGCGCGAGGCGCCGCAAGCCGCCGCCGGTCAGCCGGTCGCCTCGGCCAGCAGCCACGTTCGCATCGCCGCGACCTTGCGCGTCTCCCACAGCTCCGGCGGCGCGACGATGAAGAAGCCGCGGCCGACGCCTCCGGCGTCCGGCAGGCGGATGTCGAGCGGCGCCGCCAGCTGGCCGGCCCGCAGCTCGCGCTCGACCAGCGGGCGGGGCACCAGGGCGATGCCCTGGCCCAGCAGCGCCGCTTCGATCGCGTGCAGGGTGTGGCTGAAACGGACGCCGCGCCGGGCCTCGTCGCGGCCGGCGGCGCGGTACCATTCGGCCCACAGGAAATGGGAATCGTGCAGCAGCGGCACCCGGGTGCCGAGATCGGCCGGGTCGAGGCCGCCATCGGCCCGGCACAGCCCCGGGCTGCACACCGCCACCGGATCGGCCGGGAACAGCAGTTGCGCCGCCAGGCCGGGATCGACGCCGGTGCCGTAGCGGATCGCGATGTCGACGCCGTCGCGGCGGAAATCGACCAGGTCGTTGGAGGCGGAGAGGCGGACATCGATGCCGGGGTGGCGGCGGGTGAAGCCGTCCAGCCGCG
Organism: Inquilinus sp. NPDC058860; assembly: GCF_042743185.1. NCBI lineage: Bacteria > Pseudomonadati > Pseudomonadota > Alphaproteobacteria > Rhodospirillales > Rhodospirillaceae > Inquilinus > Inquilinus sp. NPDC058860. The sequence goes on from NZ_JBHYMS010000080.1 coordinate 1,526, forward strand.
GCACCAGCCAGCGCGACACGAAGCTGGGCGTGGCGCTGACCGTCAGCACATCGGCCAGCTGGGCGATCCGGGCCGCGGCCTCGGCGATCAGCCGGAACGCCTGCTCGACCGGCGGCAGCAGCGCCTCGCCGGCCGGGGTCAGGGCCAGGCCGCGGGCGTGCCGCTCGAACAGCGTGGCGCCCAGCGCCTGTTCCAGCCCGCGCACCTGCTGGGCCACCGCGCTCTGGGTCACGTTCAGCGCCTCGGCCGCCGCCCGGAAGCTGAGGTGCCGGGCCGCGGCGCGGAAGGCGCGCAGGCCGTTCAGCGGCGGCAGCCGGTCGCCGAGCATGTAGTTTTCCTGCAGCCTGGATGAAGAACTTCCCGTTTGTCTCCTCCGCCCGGCGGGCGCATCTGTCAAGCACGCACGATAAGGAGACCGAAGCATGAGCACGACCGAACGGGTGGCGATCGTCACCGCCGCCAGCAGGGGGATGGGCGCCGCGATCGCCCGCGAGCTGGCCCGGCGCGGCTACAGGCTGGCGCTGTTCGCCACCTCCGACGCCGTGACGGCGCTGGCGGAGGAGCTGGGCGGCATCGCCATACAGGGCTCGGTGACCGAGCCGGCGGATTTGCAGCGCCTGGTCGACGCGACGCTGCAGCGCTGGGGCCAGATCGATGCGCTGGTCAACAACACCGGCCATCCGCCCAAGGGCGACCTGCTGGCGATCCTGGATGCCGACTGGCATCTCGGCCTCGACCTGGTCCTGGTCAATGTCGTGCGGCTGGCCCGGCTGGTGACGCCGGCGATGGAGGCGGCAGGCAAGGGCGCCATCGTCAACATCTCGGCCTTCGGCGCGGTGCAGCCGGGCGCGGCCTATCCGGTGTCGTCGGTGCTGCGGGCCGGGCTGTCGGCCTTCACCAAGCTCTATGCCGATCGCTACGCCGCCGCGGGCATCCGCATGAACAGCGTGCTGCCCGGCTTCATCGACAGCTATCCGGAGACGCCGGAGCTGATCGCCCAGATCCCGGCCAGGCGCTTCGGCACGGTCGAGGAGATCGCCGCCACCACCGCCTTCCTCTTGTCCGACGAGGCCGGCTACATCACCGGCCAGAACCTGCTGGTCGACGGCGGGCTGGTGAAGGGGATCTGACGGTCAGGCGGCGCGCGCCGTCTGGCTGCGCGCCGGCTTCTTGTTCTTGTTCGCCTCGCGCACCTCCGCATCCGTCATCGGGCGGGCGGCGAGGCGGCCGGCGATGACGCTGACCGCCATCAGCTGGAAGAAGTGGAACACCATCACCGGCGCCAGCACCAGGCCCAGCTGCGGCGAGGTGCCGAACATCAGCCGGGCCAGCGGCACGCCGGTGGCCAGCGACTTCTTCGAGCCGCAGAACGTCGCTGCGATGGTGTCGGGCAGGTCGAAGCCGACCAGGCGGCAGACGCCCCACATCACGGCGAAGGCAACGCCGAACAGCAGCACCACGCCGGCGATGATCTGGACCAGCACGATCGGGTCCTGCTGCGACCAGATGCCGGACGCCATCGAATCGGCGAAGGAGCCGTAGACGATCGCCAGGATGATCACCCGGTCGGCCATCTTGATCCGGGCATAGTGGCGGTTGGCCCAGGCGGCGAGCAGCGGCCGCACCAGCTGGCCGAGGACGATCGGCAGCACCACCAGCAGCGCCACCTTCAGCAGCACCGGGCCGATCGGCATCGGCGCGCCCTGGTTGTGGGTGTACCAGGCCATCAGCAGCGGCGTGATCGCGACACCGAGCAGGCTCGACAGCGTGGCGTTGAAGATCGAGGCCGGCAGGTTGCCGCGGGCCAGCGAGGTCATCGCCACCGAGGAGGAGATGGTCGAGGGCAGGACGGCGAGGAAGAAAAAGCCCAGCAGCAGCTCCGGCTGAATCCAGCCCTCGCCCAGCGCGCCGGCGCCCAGCACCAGGGCGGGGAACAGGATGAAGGTGCCGGCGGTGGCCAGGAGGTGCAGCCGCCAGTGCGACGCGCCGGCCCGCATCTTCTCCGGCGCCAGGGTCAGGCCATAGAGGAAGAAGACGACCGAGACGCCGTAGGTCGATATCCAGTCCCAGTGCAGGGGGCCGCCCGTGACGCCCGGTGTGGGCCAGAGACACGCCGCGAGGGCGACGAGGGGAAGGGCGATCATGAACCAGTCGGGCTTAGCCCGGCGTGCCTTGCTCATCACTCACTCGCGTCTTGCTCGGGTGACCCGTGCATTCCGTATACAAGATAGGATGGAGCGCGCCCGGACCACCCCCGATCCGGCATGGGTGTGTTGCAGTGCGGAAATGCTGCCGCAGGTGCGAAGGGAGCCGCGGCGGCCTCAGCCAACGCGCCAGATGAAATAGGGCCAGTCCGGCGTGTCGAAGGGCAGGGCGGTCCAGCGCGGCACCTGCATCGGCCGGTCGCTGACCACCAGGCCGCTGGGCGCCATCAGCCGGTCGATCAGCCCGGCCAGCCAGCCGGCCTGGGCGGCGTCGCGGACGCGGTCCTCGCTGCCGAAATCGGCATGGGCCAGCGCCGCGGGCGCACGGCCGGAGAGGGCCGGCAGGGTCTCGTGGAAATCGCCCAGCACCAGGTCGGCCCCGGCCGGCGCCGCATCCGCCGGCGCGTGCAGGTCGCGATCGAAGGCGATGATCGGGCGCTCCGGGAACAGCTTGCGCAGATGGCTGTAGGTGCGGCCCTTGCCCAGGCCGATCTCCAGCACCGGGCCGGGCACGCCGCGGATCTCCTCCGCCGCCCGCTCCAGCGCCCGGCGCTGGGTGGTGAGGCGGGCGATCATGCGGTCGAGGCGGCTGTCCATCGGTCGGGTCCGGTCGGGATGGCGGGCGGATGGCAGCGGAGCACAGTCGGCACCGGACCGCCATCGTTTCGAACACGCCTCTTGCAAGGTTGCCTGATTCCCCTGCTCCCATACCGAGCACGGATTTGCGCAAAGAGGGAAAAGATCGATGGCGACCCGCAGCGGGTTCACCGAAGCCGATGTGCCCGACCAGTCGGGCAAATGCTTCATCGTCACCGGGGCCAACACCGGCATCGGCTTCGAGGCGTCGCGCGTGCTGGCGGCGCGCAGGGCCCGGGTGCTGCTGGCCTGCCGCGACGAGGCGAAGGCCGAAGCCGCGATGGCGCGGATCCGCCAGGCCAGCCCGAGGGCCGATTTGGCCTTCCTGCCGCTGGACCAGGCGGACCTTGCCAGCGTCCGCGCGGCGGCGGAGGCGGCGGCGCGGGAGCCGCGGATCGACGTCCTGGTCAACAACGCCGGCGTGATGTTCCCGCCGCTGACGCGCACGAAGCAGGGTTTCGAGCTGCAATTCGGCGTCAATCACCTGGGCTGCTTCGCGCTCACCGCACTGCTCCTGCCCAAGCTGGCCGAGACGGAGGGACGGGTCGTCGTGACCTCCAGCATCGCTCATCGGCAGGCGAAGCTCGACTGGGACGATCTCAATGCCGAGAAGGGCTATGACCGTTACCGGCGCTACGCGGCCAGCAAGCTCGCCAATGCGCTGTTCGTCTTCGAGCTGGACCGGCGCCTGCGCGCCTCGGGCTCGCCGGTCACGGCGGTGGGCTGCCATCCGGGCGTCGCGTCGACCGACCTGGGGCGCCATATGGGGGCGCTCCGGATCCTGCTGTCGCTGGCCAGGCCCTTCCTCAACAGCGCCGCGATGGGCGCCTGGCCCGCCCTGCAGGCGGCGACCGGGCTCGTGACGCCCGGCGGCTACTACGGGCCGACCGGCTTCCGGGAATTCAGGGGCGCCTCCGGCGAAGCCTCGCGTACCGCGCAGGCCCGGGATCCCGGGCTGGCGCGGCGGCTCTGGGATGTCTCGATCGCGATGACCGGGATCGACCCGGACCTGCCGGCGGTGGCATGACGGAGGCGCCAGGCCGGGCTTGGCTTCCCGCCGCTCGGCTTGGTAAGGAAGGCGCAGCGCCCCGGCCGGCCGGGAGACTGCAGCGAAAGGACCGATATGCTCGACCGCCGTACCCTGCTGAAGCTGGCCGCTGCCACCCAGATGTTCGGGATGTTCGGAGGGGCCTCGGCCCTGGCGGCGCCGCCGGCCGGGCTGCGCTACGGCGAGGCCGGCCCGTTCTCCTATGACTGGCTGAAGAGCCAGGCCCGGACCCTGGCCGCCGCGCCCTATGCCTCGCCGCCGCGGCCGGATCCGGCGATCGTGGAATCGATCGACTACGACGCCCACGGCAAGCTGAAGTACAAGCCGGACTACGCCCTCTACGGCGACGGCCAGCCGGGCGCCTACCCGGTCACCTTCCAGCATGTCGGCCGGTTCTTCCCGAAGACGGTGCGGATGCATGCGGTCGACCCCGCCGCCGGCACCGCGCGCGAGATCCTGTACGACCCGCAATACTTCACGGTCGGCCCGGACAGCCCGGCCGCCAGGCTGGCGCCGGAGCCCTCGGCCTTCGCCGGTTTCTGGATCCAGGAGGCCAAGGACAAGGCCGACTGGAAGGCCGAGGAGCCCTGGGTGGCCTTCCTCGGCGCCTCCTATTTCCGCGCCAAGGGCGAGCTCGGCCAGGTCGGGCTGTCGGCCCGCGGCATCACCATCACCCCGGGCTCGGGCGGGCCGGAGGAGTTCCCGGACTTCATCGGCTACTGGTTCGAGCCGGCGAATTCGGACGCCGACGCGGTGACGGTCTACGCCCTGCTCGACGGCCCCAGCCTGACCGGCGCCTACCGCTTCCTGATGCGCCGCACCGCCGGCGTGGTGATGGATGTCGAGACCACGCTGTTCCTGCGCCAGCCGGTCGAGCGCCTGGGCGTGGCACCGCTGACCTCGATGTTCTGGTACTCCGAGACGGTGAAGAAGACCGCGATCGACTGGCGGCCGGAGGTGCATGACAGCGACGGGCTGGCGATGTGGACCGGCAGCGGCGAGCACATCTGGCGGCCGCTGAACAACCCGGCCCGGATCGTGATCTCCAGCTTCTCCGACCGGTCGCCGAAGGGCTTCGGCCTGCTGCAGCGCGACCGCAACTTCGACCACTACCAGGACGGCGTGCGCTACCACCTGCGGCCCTCGGCCTGGGTCGAGCCGCTGGGCGACTGGGGCCCCGGCCAGGTCCAGCTGGTCGAGCTGCCGACCGACGACGAGATCCACGACAACGTCGTCGCCTACTGGCACCCGGAGGCGCCGACCAAGGCCGGCGACGAGCTGCCCTTCGCCTACCGCATCCACTGGATGGCGGACGAGCCCTATCCGACCCCGCTGGCCCGGGTGGTGGCGACGCGCCTCGGCCGTGGCGGCCAGCCCGGCCAGCCGCGCCCGGAGGGCGTGCGCAAGTTCATGGTCGAGTTCCTCGGCGGCCCGCTGAAGGACCTGCCTTTCGGGGTGAAGCCGGAGCCCGTGTTCTGGGCCTCACGCGGCACCTTCTCCTCCTACACCCTGATGGAGGCGGTGCCGGACGACGTGCCCGGCCACTGGCGCGTCCAGTTCGACCTGGCGGTCGAGGGAGACGATCCGGTGGAGATGCGGCTGTTCCTCAAGGCCGGCGACCAGGTCGCGTCCGAGACCTGGCTGTTCCAGTACCGCCCCTTCGTCTCGGACGCGAGGCCGGTGGGGAACTGACCGGAAGCGGCCGGGCTACAGCGCCTGGCCGCCATCCTTGCTGTCGGGCCACCAGATGCGCCAGTCGCCCTGGCCGACGCGGCAGGCGATGCCGCCGCCGTTGCGCGGGCCGTCCGGCCCGTCGACCGCCTCGACGAACTCCCGGCAGAAGCGGCCGGAGGCATCGACGAAGGTCGAGACCGGGCGGACCCGGCCGGTCGACGCGCCGTCGCGCCACGGCGTCTCGACGCCGTTCGGCGCCCGCTCCAGCACCGCGGCCCGCCGGGCCTCGATCGCCTGCTGGGCCGTCTGACGGATCTGCTCCGCCGTCTCGATGCGGGCGACCCGCCCTTCAAGCCGGTCGATCGTGCGCAGCGCGGTCCAGCCGCCGCCGATGACGGCGAGGAGTGCCGCGGCCGCCGCGATCCGGCCCAGCCACCGGGCGGCCGGCCGACGTCGCGGCGCCGGCAGGATAGCCGGGCGAGGGGCCAGCAACCCGGCCAGGGCCGGCGGCAGCGGCTCCTCCACCGGTGGAAAGGCGGCGCTCAGCAGCGCCGTCATCTCGCGTTCGTGCCGCAGCGTCGCGGCCAGCGACGGGTCGCGGGCCAGCGCCGCCTCGACCTGCCGGCGGCGCTCCGGGTCCAGCGTGCCGTCCGCGTATCCGGCGATCCAGTCGGTGTCGATCGTCATGGTCGCCTCCATCACCGTCGGGCCGCCACGGCCATGGCGGCGGCCGGGCGCCGCGACAGCAGATGCTGCAGCGCCTGCCGGCCGCGATGCAGCCGGCTCATCACCGTGCCCACCGGCAGGTCCAGCGCCTCGGCCGCGGCGGCATAGCTGAGCCCGCCGGCCGAGACCAGCAGCAGCACGCTGCGCTGATCCTCCGGCAGCCGGTCGATGGCCCGCTGCACCGCCGCCAGCATCAGGGTTGCCTCGACCTCGGCCTCGGCGTCGCCGCCCGGCAGCGTGTCCGGGTCGACCGGTTCGGCCATCTCGCCGCGGCGGCGCCCGGCCCGCAGCCGGTCGAGATGCAGGTTGTAGGCGATGCGGAAGATCCAGCCATGCAGGGTGGCGGCCGCGGCGGCCTGGTGGGCCCGCTCCAGCGCCCGCTCGCAGGTCGCCTGCTGCAGGTCGTCGCCCTCGGGGGCGGAGCCGGCGAGGGCGCGGGTGAAGGCGCGCAGCCGTGGCAGCGAGGCCAGCAGAGCCCCTCTCACATGGTCCGCCGGATCGGACATTCCACCACCACTCTCTTGTTGCGACACATCCGTCCGCGCCGCTGTATTAACGCGCGACACGGCACCCCGTCGCGGCCCGGACCCGAAAATTTTTGCTTGATTCCGCGGAATGATGGCGGTGCCTCGGGCGTCACACAAGTAACACGGGCCGTCGCGGCCCGCTTCGATACCACGGTTCCGGAGTTCCCCATGCGTATCCGTTCTGCAGCAACGCTGCCCATCGTGGCGGCCTTCGGACTGCTCTACGCCACGGCGGCGAGCGCAGCCGCCTGGAGGGATCTCAAGGACGTCTCCAAGCCGCAGTTCATCACCGTCAAGGACAATGGCGGCGGCCATGGCGGTGGGAACGGAGGCGGCAACGGCGGTGGGAACGGGGGCGGGAATGGAGGTGGGAACGGCGGAGGCAACGGAAACGGCAATGGTGGGGGGAATGGGAACGGCGGCGGCAAGTCCGGAAGCAACGATGGCGGCAGCGGCAACGGGAATGGCAATGGTGAGGGGAATGGGAACGGCGGCGGCAAAGCCGGCAGCAACAACGGCGGCAGCGGGAATGGCAACGGCAACGGGAAGGGCAGTTCCGGGGACGACGGCGGCAGTCCCGGCAACAGCGGTAAAGGCAACGGCAATGCTGCCGGTGATCCCGGGGACGACAATGACGGTCCCGGCAACAGCGGCAAGTCCAAGGCCAGAGCTCAGAGGCCCGCCACGTCCGACACCATCTCGCTCGACGACGACACCACCGCTGCGCTGATCGGCTCGGGCTGGTCGCCGACGGTCGGCAACGGGCCGTTCCGCAATCACGGCGCGCGTGTCTCCACCCTGGTCGGGCTGGCCAAGGAGCTCGGCTACGGCGCCAATGTCGGCGCCATGCAGGCCAATTTCGGCACGCCGCAGGAGACGGGAATCCGTGCCCTGCAGGAGCGGATCGCCGAGCTCAAGGCCGATCCGCTGGCGGACCCGGACCGGATCGACGCGCTCGAGGCCGAGCTCGAGGATCGGATCCAGCAGGTCAAGCCCGGCACCGGGCCGGTCGGCGACTGGGAGACGGCCAATCTGGATGTCGACGGCAACGGCGTGGTCGACGACCGCGACCTGGCCCTCGCCCGCGAAGGCTTCCGCCCGTTCGACTGACGATCCGGAGCGCCGCCGGCCGGATCCTGCCCCGCCGGCGGTTCTGTCTGCCGTCGGGCCCACTCAGTCGAACCGCAGCGGGATGTTGATGGTGACGCCCGGGGCCGGGGCATAGTAGTAGGGCGGCGGCTCGACATAGACCGGGGCCGGCCGGCGGTAATAGTAGGGCCGCCCGTAATAGCCGTAATACGGCCGCTCATAGACGACGACCGGCGGCCGCGGCCGCGCATAGTAGTAGCCATGGCCGTGATAGGGCCGCGCCCAGGGCGGTCCGCCGCCATGCCAGGGCTTGTGATAGGCCAGGGCCGGTCCGGCTGTGGCCAGCACCGCCAGGGCGGTCAGTGCTGGCACGAGGAGGCGTCGTCCGATGCTCATCTCGATCAATCCCCTTTCCGGGCGTCCAGACGGACGCACCTCAGACCAGGGACGATCGAGCTCCGCGCTTTATTCCATCGATCAGGCGGCGAAAGCCGGGTTCTGGCGCATCAGCTGGCGCTTGATGCTTTCGAGATGCAGCCGGGCGCTCTCGGCGTCGCCCTCGCGCATCTGCTGACAGGTCCGGCGGGCGATCTCGGCCGGCACCGGGCGCAGCGGCCGGCCGGTGCTCAGCGCCTTGACCTGCACCTCGGCCGCGCGCTCCAGGTAGTACAGGTCGTCCCACGCCTCGGCGATGGTCGGGCCGCACACCATCACGCCGTGGTTGCGCAGGAACACCACATCGGCATCGCCCAGCGTCGCCGCGATCCGGTCCCCTTCGGCCTCGTCCAGGGCCAGGCCGTTATAGGCGTCGTCGACGGCGGTGCGGCCGTAGAATTTCAGCGCCGTCTGCCCGGCCCAGGCCAGCGGCTGGCCCTCGACCATGCTCAGGGCGGTGGCGTTCGGCATGTGGGTGTGGAAGGCCGCCCGGACGCGCGGCAGCTGCTTGTGCAGCCGGGCATGGATGTAGAAGGCCGTCGCCTCCGGCTTGCCGTCGCCGTCGATGACGTTGCCGTGGAAGTCGCAGACCAGCAGGCTCGACGCCGTGACCTCGGCGAAGGCCAGGCCGTAGGGGTTGACCAGGAACAGGTCGTCGCGGCCCGGCACCATCGCCGAGAAATGGTTGCAGATGCCTTCCTCCAGCCCCAGCCGCGCGGCCATGCGGAAGCAGGCGGCGAGATCGATCCGGGCCTGGCGCAGCGCCGCCCGGTCGATCTCGCCGATGTTCGACAGCCGGGACGGGTCGGCGGCGTGCAGCTCATGGGCCATGGCGGATCCTGTCGGGCAGCGGGACGATGGCGCATCCTTCAACAGCCGGCGCGGAGGCGCAATCGCGATCAAACGGCCGGCGTCCACCATCGGCACAGTGCCGACGAACGCAGCGGGAAGGGCATGGGTGATGCCGCTCAGGAGCTGATCCGGGCGGCGAAGGCCGGCACGCGATCGCCGCGGTCCCGCCCGGGCGTCGGCCAGCCGCCGGACGGCGCCAGCCGGTCGCACTGCATCAGCAGCCACACCAGCTCCGCCTGGCGGCGGGTGCCGGTCTTCTCGAAGATGCGGGTGAGGTGGGTCCGCGCGGTGCTGGGCGCGATCGCCAGGCGTTCGGCGACCGCCTGCAGCCCGTCGCCGCGGCTGATCTCGGCGGCGAACACGGCCTCCGCCGCGGTCAGGCCGAACAGCTCCTGCAGCAGGCCCGGGGACGGCGTGCTCGCGCCGCCGGGATCCATGACGAACAGGGCGACCCAGGGTGCCGCCGGGCGGCCGTCGGCATCGCCGCCGGTGCGGACCGGGATCACGGTGACCAGCAGCGGCGGGGATCCCGACGGCCGCGTCAGCCGCAGGCGGGCCCCGCCCGCCGTCGCCATGGCGATGGCCTGGCGCAGCCTGCCGGTCTCCTCCGGAATGGCCGTGGTGATGCCGAACGGCGTGGCGTACAACCCGTCCGCCCGCGCCACGATCGCCCCGGCGCGGCGGTTCAGCCGGATCGGCCGGGCCGCCGCATCCACGATCATGACGCCGAGGTCGAGCCAGTCCAGCAGGTCCTCGATGCCGCCGTGCCCGTCGTCGCGCAGCCTGGGAGGCCCTGCCGGCGCGTCGTCATCGTCGTCGTCGTCGCCTTGTCCCGCCAGGCCGGCCGCACGGGTCGAGAGGACAGCGGCCAGGCCGGCATTCGCCGTCAGGGAATAGTCGAGATCCGCCGCGTCATCGATGACCGCCATGACCTGTGCCTCCGTGCTCGACGCGTTGTCCGCCCTGCGTCGAGTTCCTGGGATGGTCCGGGGGCGGTGCCGCGATTGGCACCCTAGGCGCCGTGCGGCGGCCGCGCTTCGGTGCGGCCGCCCAATTTTCAGGGAGGCGACTACCTAGTTTTCGCCGGCGGAGAGCAGCCAGGGCTCGCTGTGCAGGCGCAGCACGACATCCATGCGGCTGCTGGCGTTCAGCTTGCCCAGCACCGCCGAGACATGGTGCTCGACGGTGCGGGGCGACCGCACCAGCCGGCGGGCGATGTCCTGGTTGCCCATGCCCTGGGCCAGCAGGCGCAGCACCTGCAGCTCGCGCCGGGTGAGGCCGAGCGGGTGGCGGCGGGCGGCGGCATAGGGGCCGCGGCGCGCCCGCGGCAGCTGGTCGGCCAGGCCCAGGCGCTGCGCGACCCTGCGGGCCAGGAGCGCGGCGGGACGCGCCTCGATCTCCTCCAGCATCGCCACGGCGCGGGCCAGGGATGGCCCGGCCTCGCCACCCCGGACCTGGGTCTGGGCCAGCGCCGCCTCGTAGGGCAGGCCGAGGCGCGTCCACTCCGCCGCGGCCGCCGCCGGATCGCCGGCCAGCTCGGCCGCCCGCGGCACCGGGGCCCGAGCCGCCGCCACCGCGGGCGGCGGCGCCGTCATCCCGCAGCGCCGCCACCACACGGCCAGCTCGCCGAGCGCCCAGGGGTCGAAGCTGTCGAGGTCCATCGCCGCCACGGCGGCGAGCGGCTCGTGCGCGGCGGCGGGCTCGCCCGCCAGCCACGCCGCCTCGACCAGGGCGAAGCGCACCGGCGCGATCAGGTGCAGGTCGCCGGTCTCCAGCGCATGCCGCAGCGCCTGCTGCAGCAGGCCGACGGCGTCCGGCTCGCCCAGCCGCAACCGCACCCGGCCCAGCACGATCAGGGCGGGCAGGCGGATGGTCGGCGCCAGCAGATCCAGGCCGACGACCCCGCCGGCGATCGACTCGGCCTCGCGGAACCGGCCCTGCTCGAGGCGCAGCCGCGCCTGCCAGCCGACCTGGTAGTGGGTCCAGGAATCCAGGTCGTGCCGGGTCTGGTAGGCGATGCCCTCGGCCAGCACCCGCTCGGCCAGGGCGAAATCCTTGAACGTCACCGCATACTCGGCGAGGTTCATATAGGCCCGCGCCGCATGCTCGCGGAAGCCGTGCTGCAGGGCCAGGGCCAGGCTCTCCTCCATCATCTCCAGCCCGCCGGGGCGGTCGACGAAGAGGAGGGCGGTGGCGACGTTGTTCAGCGCGTGCACCCGGGTCTCGACATCGCCCAGCCGGTCGGCCAGCGCCATCGCCCGCCGGCCCCAGTCCACCGCCTCGTCGACATGGCTCTGCTGCATGTGCAGCTGCGAGCGCACGCTGCAGGCCATCGCCAGCTCGGGCCCGGCCGGCAGTCGCTCCAGCTCGCGGATCGCCTCGTCGACGCAGTCGCCGGCCTGCCGCACCTCGCCGCGCGACCACAACAGCCGCGCCAGCGCCCGCAGGTTGAGGCCGACCTTGTCCATGCGGCCCAGCTCGCGCCACAGCGCGATGGCGTGCTGCCGCGCCTCGATCACCGTGTCGTCGATGCGCAGCGCCAGCCCGGCCTCGTTGGCCCAGTCCTCGTGCAGCTGTGCCGCCACCGCCTTCGGCGCCTGGTCGACATAGCGCAGGGCGGTCGCCAGATGGGCGGCGGCCTGGTGATGCGCGCCCAGGCGCGAGGCCTGCGCCGCGGCTTGCGGCGCCAGGGCCAGCACGCGTTCGCCGTCACCGGCGGCAGCGGCGTGGTGCACCTGCCGCGGCAGCAGCGCGATCGCCTGCCGGACGGGCGCCTCGGCCATCGCGGTCTCGACACGGGCGTGCAGCGATTGCTGGACGGCCGGGGTCAGCTGGTCGAGCGTGGCCAGCCGCGCCAGCTCGTGGCGGAAGCCGATCGCGCCCTGGCCATCGCGTACCAGCATGCCGCGGGCGATGCAGCGGTCGACCGCGGCGTCGGCCCTGCCGCCCAGCAGCGCCCGCGCCAGCCAGGGCTCGACGCTGCCCGGCGCGATGCTGATCGTCTCCAGCGCCTCACGCTCCTCCGGCGTCAGGCGGGACAGCCGCGACCACACCGCATCCCGGATCGAGGCCGGCACGCTGCCGGGGGCGGCGTCCTGGCTGGCCAGAAGCTCGGTGACGAAGAACGGGTTGCCGGCGGTGATCCGGTGCAGCTCGGCGGCGGGGCGGCCGGCCTGCCGGGCCAGCGCGGCGACCGCCTCGGGCGACAGCGGCTGGATGGCGATGCGGACGGCCGTGGCCGGCAGGTCGCCCAGCACCTGGCGCAGCGGGTGGTCGGGGCCGACCTCGTCGCTGCGGTAGCTCAGCACCAGCAGGGCCCGCAGCACCGGCATGCGGCGGCCGAGATACTTCACCAGGTCGAGCGTCGCGTTGTCGGCCCAGTGCACGTCCTCGAACACCAGGACGATGGTCTCCGGCAGCTCCTGCAGCGTGTTCAGCAGGGCGGGGAACAGCCGCTCCGGCGCCGCCGCCTGGTCCAGCAGGGCGGCCATGCGGGGGCCCAGGGCATGGGCCATGTCCTGCAGCGGGCCCAGGGCGCGCGGCGTGAACAGCGCCTCGGACCCGCCCCACAGCACCCGGTGGCCGGGGCCCAGCCGTTGCGTGAGCTCCTGCAGCAGCGCGGTCTTGCCGATCCCGGCCTCGCCGCCCAGCACGACCGTGCCACCATGGCCCTCGGCGGCGCGCCGGGCCAGGTCGGTCAGTCGGTCAAGCGGCTCTTCGCGCTCGATCAGCATGAAGTCGGCGACTCCCCTGTGCCTGCCTGGATTTCAGGCCAAGGGGATGTCGAAAACAAGGCTTCATGTCCGATTTTTGCTGCATTGCACCGATTGGCTCGACCCTGCAGCATCGAGGCGCCTGTTTCATCATCGTCATGGCGAGGCGGAGAGCCGTGACGACAAGGAGCAGGGGCTCGATTCTCAACAACGACGGTGGTGCAAGGCTGCCATCGCCATCTTGATTTTCTCAGTATGAGAATTAATTTGCAGGCAGCACCTTCAAGCTGGCGCAGGCGGCTGCTAGGGTGCCCCGACCGTCACCCGTGGACCCCGTCATGACCGATCGTCTCGTCATCGCCCTCGCCCAACTGAACCCGACGCTCGGCGACGTGCGCGGCAACATCGACAAGCTGCGCCGCGCCCGCGACGAGGCGCGTGCGGCAGGTGCCGACCTGCTGCTGGCCAGCGAGCTGGCGGTCAGCGGCTATCCGCCCGAGGATCTGGTGCTGAAGCCCTTCTTCCTCGACGCGGTGGAGGAGGGGGTGCGCGAGCTGGCGGCCGAGACCACGGGGGGCCCGGCGCTCCTGATCGGCACGCCCTGGCGCGACAACGGCCGCGTCCACAACGCCGTGCTGCTGCTCGACGGCGGCAAGGTCGCCGCGTCCCGGTTCAAGCACGACCTGCCGAACTACGGCGTGTTCGACGAGAAGCGGGTCTTCGCTCCCGGCCCGATGCCGGGGCCGATCCCGTTCCGCGGCGTCCGCCTCGGCGTGCCGATCTGCGAGGACATCTGGACCCCCGACGTGGTCGAGTGCCTGCAGGAGACGGGGGCCGAGCTGCTGCTGGTGCCGAACGGCAGCCCCTACGAGGCCGGCAAGGCCGAGCAGCGGCTGCAGATCGTGCTGAACCGGGTGACCGAGAGCAGCCTGGCCATGGCCTATCTGAACCAGGTCGGCGGCCAGGACGAGCTGGTGTTCGACGGCGCCTCCTTCGTCATCGGCCGTAACGGGGCGCTGCGCCGCCAGCTGCCGTCGTTCCGCGAGCATGTCGCGATCACCGAATGGGTGCGCGGGCCGGAGGGCTGGGACTGCGTCGAGGGCGAGCGCATCGCCCCGCCGGACGGCGTCGAGGCGATCTACGGCGCCATGGTGCTCGGCCTCAGGGATTACGTGAACAAAAACCGCTTTCCTGGTGTTCTGATTGGACTTTCCGGCGGCATCGACTCCGCGATCTCGGCCGCGGTGGCGGTCGATGCGCTGGGCGCCGACCGGGTCCATTGCGTGATGCTGCCGTCGCCCTACACCAGCCGCGACAGCCTGGAGGATGCCGAGGCCTGCGCCAAGGCCCTCGGCGTCCGCCTCGACAGCATCTCGATCGAGCCGGCGATGCGCGCCTTCGACACCATGCTGGCGCCGCTGTTCGAGGGCACGACCCCCGACATCACCGAGGAGAACATCCAGTCCCGCGCCCGCGGCGTCACCCTGATGGCGCTGTCGAACAAGTTCGGCAAGATGGTGCTGACCACCGGCAACAAATCCGAGATGTCCGTGGGTTACGCCACGCTGTACGGCGACATGTGCGGCGGCTATTCGGTCTTGAAGGACGTCTACAAGACCACGGTCTACGAGCTGTCGCGCTGGCGCAACCAGGTCCATCCCGACGGCGTCCTCGGCCCGGCCGGCCGGGTGATCCCGGAGCGGATCATCACCAAGGCGCCGACCGCCGAGCTGAAGCCGAACCAGACCGACCAGGACAGCCTGCCGCCCTACGATGCGCTGGACGACATCCTGAACTGCCTGGTGGAGGAGGAGCGGAGCATCGACGAGATCGTCGCCCGCGGCCACGACCGGGCCACGGTGGCGCGGGTGTGGCGCCTGCTCGACCGCGCCGAATACAAGCGCCGCCAGGCCCCGCCGGGGGTGAAGCTGACTCGCCGCAACTTCGGCCGCGACCGCCGCTACCCGATCACCAACTCGACGCTGAGCCTGATCTGATGTCCGACCGTACGCCGTCGGCGCTGCCCGGCATACCCGGCGGTGCCGAGCTGATCGAATGGTACGGGTTCATCCCGAATTTCCATGATGCCACTGTGCTGTCCGTGGCGTTTGCAAATGATGGACGAGGCGAGATCCGGATCCATACCTGGCGGATGACCGATCAGTCGGATGAGCGCGGATACATCATCCTCGACAAGCATGCTGTGGTGACCCTCAGCCTCGAGGACATCCGTGAGATCAATCTCGGGATCTCCCATGATCTCGGGGGTATCTACGATCTATCTCTCTCGGCGGCGAAGGATGGTTTTCGGATCGAGTGGGAGAACACGTGCGGCACCGGCGGGCCTGGCATCGAGGGCAGCATCCGGGCTCGCCGGGTCAGCGTGTCGTTCGTGCCCGGCAAGCCGTCCGCGACCGTCCCGGGCGCGTGAGCCAAGGGGTCTCGGCCCCGCTCCCAAAAGACGACCCGTCACATCGTCATGGGCCGTCTCGTCTTGGGGATGAGGCGCTGCCCATCCGGCCGTCCGGGCCGGGTGCCGGCGCTGTCGATCCGAAAGGCATGATCATGAAGCGCTTTTTCGCGGCCCTGGCCGTCGCAACCCTCTGCGCCGGCGCGGCCTCGGCCGATGACAACGCGGCCAAGGTGACGCTGGTCTACGAGCACGCCCTGCCGAACGTCCCCGGCAAGAGCATCCGGGGCGTGCTGGTGGAGTACGCGCCCGGCGGCTCCTCGCCGGCGCACACTCATCCCAGCTCCGCCTTCATCTATGCCACCGTGCTGGAGGGGGCGATCCGCAGCCAGGTCAATGACGGGCCGGTGGTCACCTACAAGGCCGGGGAGAACTTCTCCGAGATGCCGGGCGACCGCCACGCCGTCAGCGCCAATGCCAGCACGGCGGAGCCCGCCAGGCTGCTCGCCGTCTTCGTCGTCGACACCAATGAGACGGTGCTGACCTCCCCGATCCACAAGTGACCCGGGCGCCGCGGGCCGGCAGCGCCCGGCCCACGGCGTGGGCTGCGTGCACACCTTCAGCCTCGCCAACCGTCATCGCGAGCCCCGCAGGGCGTGGCGATCCAGGCTGGCGCCGCTCGCACCGGCCCGACGCGTTGTAAACGCAATGTTTCATTGCGCGTTCTTTCGATTTCGTTCATGATACGTTCTATGGAAAGAGGTGCGGACTCCGATCTCGACGTCCAGGCCCATTGCCGCAGCCTCGCGCTGCAGCAGATCGGGATGCTGACGCGCATCGCCGAGATCGGCATGAGGCTGGTCGAGGCGACCGGCGCCAAGGCCATCGCCCAGGCCGAGCGGCCCGAGGCCGAGCAGGCCGAGGCGCTCCGGGCCGATGCCCCGGCGACCGTGGATCACGGCCTCGCCTTCGCCCGCCATGCCCATACGGTGCAGCGCGCCCTGGCGCTGCGGGCCCGCACCGCCGACGGCCTGTGCGCCCGCGACAAGGCCGAGCGGAAGGCCCGCCGCGCCCGCCAGCGCGACCATGTCACCGAGGCCCTCTTCGCCCTGATCTGGGATGCCGCCGGGCCGACCCGGGATCTCGGGCAGGCCGAATTCCGCATCACCGAGATGCACGACCAGCTCGACGAGTTCTACGGCGACGAGGAGGACCGGGTCGAGGACCGGCCGGTCGGGTCGGTCATCGCCGGCCTGGCCTGCGGCCTTCGCCTGTCCGAGCAATGGCACCGCCGGGCCACCGACTGGTCGGACCAGCCCTTTCCGCCGCCGCCGGCCGGCACCCCGGCCGAAAACCGCGAGCGGCGCCGGGCCCGGGTGCGCGACCTGATGCAGCATACGATCGACGGCATCGTCGTCGGCCAGGCCGCCCTCCGGGCCGGGCTGGAGGCCCGGCTCGAGGAGCCCGACGTCGAAGCGTTGATCGACGCCGAGCCCCCGATGCGGGCCGCCCGCCGCCTCTGCGCCTCCCTCGGCATCGACTTCGACGCCGCCTACCGGGAGCCGAAGCAGCCCGACACCGGGTGACCGGCCGCCGGGCCGATCGGATAGACCGGAACCACCTCCTCATTCGAAATCGCTGCGATGTCGATCTTTCCCCTGGGGAGAGATGCAGGGCCGCCGCGCTTCGTTTCCCTCTCCTCGGGGAGAGGGCGGGGCCCGTCGCGTTGGCGACGGGAGGGTGAGAGGGCGGCTCGGCACCGAAAATGATGCGTCCCCCGATGTCCCCGGCGCAGCCCAGGGAATCCGCCGCGGCCAGCGCCGTGGCGCCAGCGGACAGCCTGACATCGGCAACGTTTCAACCGCGTCCCTTCCTGGACAGCGGTCGCCCCGGCGCGCTACAAGCGTCGGCTCGGCCGTCGGGTTCTCCGGGGCCGCACCACCAAGACGCCCAGGCCGACCTTCCCGATGCAGACCGTCAACGACATCCGCTCGACCTTCCTCGACTTCTTCGGCGAGAACGGCCACGAGGTGGTGGCGTCCAGCCCGCTGGTGCCGCGGAACGACCCGACGCTGCTGTTCACCAATGCCGGCATGGTCCAGTTCAAGAACGTCTTCACCGGCATGGAGACGCGGCCCTACCAGCGCGCCGCCACCTCGCAGAAATGCGTGCGCGCCGGCGGCAAGCACAACGACCTGGAGAATGTCGGCTACACCGCCCGGCACCACACCTTCTTCGAGATGCTGGGGAACTTCTCCTTCGGCGACTATTTCAAGGAACGGGCGATCGATCTGGCCTGGGACCTGATCACCAAGGAATACGGCCTGCCGAAGGACAAGCTGCTGGTCACGGTCTATCACACCGACGACGAGGCGGCCGGGTTGTGGCGCCGCATCGCCGGCCTGCCGGACGACCGGATCATCCGGATCCCGACCTCGGACAATTTCTGGGCGATGGGCGACACCGGCCCCTGCGGACCGTGCTCGGAGATCTTCTTCGACCACGGCCCGGGCATCGCCGGCGGCCCGCCCGGCAGCCCGGACGAGGACGGCGACAGGTTCATCGAGATCTGGAACCTCGTCTTCATGCAGTACGAGCAGGTCACCAGGGAAACGCGGGTCGACCTGCCGCGGCCGTCGATCGACACCGGCATGGGGCTGGAACGGGTCGCCGCCGTGCTGCAGGGCAAGCACGACAATTACGACATCGACCTGATGCGGGCCCTGATCGAGGCCTCGGCCGATGCCACCGACAGCGACCCCGACGGCCCGCACAAGATCAGCCACCGGGTGATCGCCGACCACCTGCGCGCCACCTCCTTCCTGATGGCCGACGGAGTCATGCCGTCGAATGAGGGCCGCGGCTATGTGCTGCGCCGGATCATGCGCCGGGCCATGCGCCACGCCCATCTGATTGGCGCGCGCGACCCGGTGATGTACCGGCTGGTGCCGGCGCTGGTGCGCCAGATGGGCGCCGCCTATCCCGAGCTGGCGCGGGCCGAGGCGCTGATCACCGAGACGCTGAAGCTGGAGGAATCCCGCTTCAAGCAGACCCTCGACCGCGGCCTGCGCCTCCTGGAGGACGAGACCGGCCGTCTCGGCGGCGGCCAGGCCCTGCCGGGCGAGGTGGCGTTCAAGCTGTACGACACCTATGGCTTCCCGCTCGACCTGACCCAGGACGTCCTGCGCGGCCAGGGCCGCGCGGTGGACACCGCCGGCTTCGAGACGGCGATGGAGCGGCAGCGCGCCGAGGCCCGGAAGAACTGGGCCGGCTCCGGCGAGGCGGCCACCGGCGCCCTGTGGTTCGAGTTGAAGGAAAGGCTCGAACCCACTGAATTCCTTGGCTATGAGACCGAGACGGCCGAGGGCGTCGTGACCGCGCTGGTGGTCGACGGCCAGGTCGTGGACCAGGCCGGGCCGGGCGCCGAGGTCGTGGTCGTGGTCAACCAGACCCCGTTCTATGCCGAGAGCGGCGGCCAGATGGGCGACGCCGGCACGATCACCCTGGCTGGGGGCACAGCGCCCGGCGGCGTCACCGTGGCGGTGCGCGACACCCAGAAGCAGGCCGGCGTGCTGTGGGCCCATATCGGCACGGTCGAGGCCGGCACGCTGAAGGTCGGCGAGGCGGTCGAGCTCAAGGTCGACCATGCCCGCCGCGGCGCCATCCGCGCCAACCATTCGGCCACCCACCTGCTGCATGCGGCGCTGCGCCGCCGGCTGGGGGAGCACGTCACCCAGAAGGGGTCGCTGGTGGCGCCGGAGCGGCTGCGCTTCGACATCAGCCAGCCGCGGCCGCTGACGCCCGAGGACATCGCCGCGGTCGAGGCCGAGGTCAACGCCCGGATCCGCGAGAACGCCGAGGTCACCACCCGGCTGATGACGCCGGAGGACGCGATCGCCGCCGGCGCCATGGCGCTGTTCGGCGAGAAATACGGCGACACCGTGCGCGTCGTCGGCATGGGCCAGGACGGCAACAGGGTCTATTCGCAGGAGCTGTGCGGCGGCACCCATGTCGGCCGCACCGGCGATATCGGCGCCTTCAAGCTGGTCTCGGAGGGCGCGGTCGCCGCGGGCATCCGCCGGATCGAGGCGGTGACCGGCGAAGGTGCCGTGTCCTATGCCGCCCATCGCGACACGCTGCTGGCCGATGCTGCCGCGGCGCTGAAGGTGACGCCGGACGAGCTGCCGGCGCGCCTCGCCGCCCTGGTCGAGGAGCGGCGGCGGCTGGACCGCGAGGTCTCCGACCTGCGGCGCAAGCTGGCGACGGCGGGCAGCGGCGGGGCCGCGCCCGAGGTCAAGGACATCGGCGGGGTGAAGTTCAGCGGCCGGATCGTCGACGACCTGCCGGCGCGCGAGCTGAAGCCGATGGCCGACGCGCTCAAGCAGCAGCTCGGCTCCGGCATCGTCGCGCTGGTCGGCCGGGCCGAGGGCAAGCTGTCGGTCTGCATCGGCGTGACCGAGGACCTGACCGGGCGGTTCGACGCGGTGACGCTGGTGCGCGCCGCGGCCGAGGCGGCCGGAGGCAAGGGCGGTGGGGGTCGCCCGGATATGGCGCAGGCGGGCGGGCCGGATGCGGCCCGCGCCGGCGAAGCGTTGGCAGCGGTCGAGGCGGCTCTCGCCGCCTGACCGGAGGGGCTTGAAAGGATCTGTCGTGGCTGTCCCGGATGTGGTAGCGTCCGTGGACGAAGCCGCAATATGTGGTACGCGCATCCAGTGCGCGTGATCTTGGGAGAAGCGGATGTCTTGGACCGAAGAAAGGGTGGCGCAGCTGCGCCAGCTCTGGGGAAACGGGAAGAGCGCAAGCGAGATCGCCGAGATCCTGGGGGGCGTCTCTCGCAACGCGGTGATCGGCAAGGCGCATCGGCTGGAGCTGTCCGGCCGGCCGTCGCCGATCAAGCGGAAGGAGGATGAGGAGGAGGAGGTCGCGGTCACCGTCGCCGCCGAAGCTCCGCCGGCGGTGGAGAAGGTGCCGGCCAAGCCGGTGCCGGAGCGCAAGTCGGGCGGCGCCACCATCCTCAACCTGACCGAGCGGATGTGCAAATGGCCGATCGGTGACCCGCGCGACAAGGACTTCCACTTCTGCGGCAAGGCCGCCCACGGCAACCTGCCGTACTGCGCCGAGCACGCGCAGATCGCCTACCAGCCGCCCGGCAAGCGGCGGGACGAGGATCGCACCATCCTGCGGGCGTGATCGATAAAAAGCTGACGATTTTCCTCGCGGAACGGCCCGAGTTCCGGCCATAATTCCCCGTTTTCAGGGGGATCATTCATGATGCGAGGCATTTCATCCTGCGCCGCCGGGCTGCTCGCCCTGGCGGCGCTCTGTTTGCCGGCGCGGGCGGAAGACTCGGTGATCGCGTTCGAATCCGGCCCCTTCGCCGGGGCTGCGGCCGAGGATGTCAAGCGCGACGAGGACAACAACCTGGCGGAGCGCGGAACCCGCGTCGGCGAATCCGCGGTGTTCCGCAGCAACGGGATGCTGGCCTATGTCAGCTGGGCCCGGTTGGGCGGCAACTATGTCTGGCAGGACACGGGCCTGAACGGGTTGACCGAGAACGTCCGCCGGGCCCTTGACGCGACCAGCGTGACCGTCCTGTCCGGCGATCGTGACACGGTCAACGGATTCAAGGCGCAATACCGGGATATCCGCCTCGCCGGCCCGCCGTGGCGCTGCGGCGTGTTCGCGCTGCAGCGGGCGATGAACAGCATCATCGGCTTCGCCTGCCGCAAGGAAGACCGGGCCGTGCCGATCCTCGCGATCCTGGAGGGATTGTCGGTCGATGGCGTGATCGGACCCTGAGCAAGCGGTCAAGACAGGGCGTCGCCATAGGCCCGGGGCGGCAGAACCGGTTCAATCACGGGCGGAGGGGGAGCAATGTTCAATCGAGCGATGCGGTGTGCCGCGGGCGCGATCGCCGCGGCCGTGTTGTCGTGGCCGGCATTGGCCGAGGAGTCTCCGATCAGCTTCGTCTCGGGCCCGCTGCAGGGCGCTGCGGCGGAGAACGTCAAGCACAAGGAACAGTCGCTGGCGCACTCGGCCTTCGGCGCGGTGACCACCGACTCGGCGGTGTTCAAGTCCGGCCCGATGCTGGCCTGGGTCAACTGGTCGCGCCTGGGCGGCCACTACCGCTGGCAGGACGACAACATGGTCGCGAGGCTATCGGACGACGTGAAGGAGAACTTCGAGGCCACCGGCTTCACCATCCTGGAGAGCGACCGGATCACGGTGAACGGCTATCTCGCGCAGTACCGGAGGATCAGCCTGATCGGCATCGACCGCCGCTGCGGCGTCTTCGCGCTGATGCGCCGGAACCACCTGATCCAGGGCTTCGCCTGCGCTCCGGCCGCCCGCGCCTTCACGGTCCAGGCGGTCATGGAAGGCATCTCGATCGACGGCGTGATCGGGCCCTGAGCGGCCGGTTCAAGTCTGGGTGGAAGGGCCCAATCACGCGGAGGGGGACATGTTCAATCGAATGATGCGGTGTGCGCTTCTCGTCCTGGCGGCGGCGTCCTGGCCCGCATGGGCCGAGGAGTCGCCGATCGGCTTCGTCTCGGGGCCCCTGGCCGGAGTCCCTGCGGAGAATGCGAAGCACATCGAGGAGCAGGCGGCCGACGGAGGCGGAATCGTCCGGGTGGATACGGCGACCTTCTCGACCCGGAATCTGCTCGCCTATGTCGACTGGTCGCGGCTGCCCGGCGGCTATAGTTGGCGCGACACAGACCGCCTCCCGAGCCTCTCCCAGATGGCTCAGCGCGTGTACAAGGCGACCGGGTTCACCGTGGTGCGCGGCGACCAGACGACCGTGAACGGGTATCGGGCGCGGTACCGGGTCATCAGCCTGACCGGCTCCGGCGAGCGCTGCGGCGTCTTCGACCTGCAGCGCCGCAGCCACCTGATCCAGGGCGTGGTCTGCGCGGCCGCGGGCGAGGTGCCGCTGATGGCCGCGCTGGAGGGGCTGTCGATCGACAACGTGATCGGCCCCTGACAGCAGAAAGGCCGGCGTGAGCCGGCCTTTCGTCGCTTCGGCTGCGGGCGGCCGGCGTCAGCCGATCGCCGCCTGCAGGTTCTGGTCCAGCCTGTCCAGGAACTGTTCGGTCGTCATCCAGGGCTGGTCCGGCCCGATCAGGATGGCCAGGTCCTTGGTCATGTGGCCGGCCTCGACCGTCTCGACGCAGACCTTCTCCAGCGTCTCGGCGAAGCGCAGCAGCTCCGGCGTCTCGTCGAACCGGGCGCGGTAGGCCAGGCCCTGGGTCCAGGCGAAGATCGAGGCGATCGGGTTGGTCGAGGTGGCGCGGCCCTTCTGGTGCTCGCGGTAGTGGCGGGTCACGGTGCCGTGCGCCGCCTCGGCCTCGACGGTCTTGCCGTCCGGGGTCAGCAGCACCGACGTCATCAGGCCGAGCGAGCCGAAGCCCTGGGCCACCGAATCCGACTGCACGTCGCCATCGTAGTTCTTGCAGGCCCAGACGAAGCCGCCCTCCCACTTCATGGCCGAGGCGACCATGTCGTCGATCAGGCGGTGCTCGTAGACCAGGCCGGCCTTCTGGAACCGGTCCTTGAACTCGGCCTCGTAGACCTCCTCGAAGATGTCCTTGAACCGGCCGTCATAGCCCTTGAGGATGGTGTTCTTGGTCGACAGGTAGACCGGCATCTGGCGCAGCAGGCCGTAGTTCAGCGACGACTGGGCGAAGCCGCGGATCGACTCGTCCAGGTTGTACATGCTCAGCGCGACGCCGGCGCCCGGGAACTTGAACACCTCCAGCTCGACCGGCTGGCTGCCGTCGGCCGGGGTGTAGGTCATGGTCAGGGTGCCGGGGCCGGGGACCTTCAGGTCGGTGGCGCGGTACTGGTCGCCGAAGGCATGGCGGCCGACGATGATCGGCTTGCGCCAGCCCGGCACCAGGCGCGGCACGTTGCGGCAGATGATCGGCTCGCGGAAGATGGTGCCGCCGACGATGTTGCGGATCGTCCCGTTCGGCGACTTCCACATCTTCTTGAGGTTGAACTCCTTCACCCGCGCCTCGTCCGGGGTGATGGTGGCGCACTTGACGCCGACACCATATTTCTTGATCGCCTCGGCGGAATCGATCGTCACCTGGTCGTCGGTCTGGTCGCGATACTCGATCCCGAGGTCGTAGTAGCGGAGATCGATGTCGAGATACGGCAGGATCAGCTTGTCCTTGATGAACTGCCAGATGATGCGCGTCATCTCGTCGCCGTCAAGCTCGACGACCGGGGTCTTGACCTTGATCTTGGCCATGTCGGGATCTTTCCGCTTCGGACAGGAATGGCCGGGCTTATAGCACCCGGCCGCGGGGGACGAAAGGAGAGGGGGCTACACCCATTTGTCGCTGGCGCGGCCGGCGATCGGCTGCGGCGCGGCGATGGCGCCGAACACCTCCTCGACCGTCTCCACCACCTGGAACAGGTCGCGGTGCTCCTTCCGGCAGAAGCCCTGGGCGACCATGTGGTCGACCAGGCGCAGGAACGGGCGCCAATAGCCGTCGATGTCGACGAAGACCACCGGCTTGTCGTGCAGCTCGAGCTGCCGCCAGGTCAGCATCTCGAAGGTCTCGTCCAGCGTGCCCAGGCCGCCCGGCAGCACGACGAAGGCGTCGGAGCGGTCGAACATCATGCGCTTGCGGGTGTGCATGCTGTCGACGACGTGCAGCTCGGTCAGGCCGGTGTGCTCGACCTCCAGCGCCTGGATGTGCTCGGGGATGATGCCGACCACCTCGGCGCCGGCGCCGAGCGCGGCGTCGGCGACGATGCCCATCAGCCCGACCCGGCCGCCGCCATAGACCAGCTGCAGGCCGCGGGCGGCGATCAGGGCGCCGAGGCTGGCGGCGGCGGATTTGTAGCGCTCGTCGACGCGGGAGGAGGAGCCGCAATAGACGCAGAGGGAACGGATGTCGGCCATGGGATCGCACGGAGGTGGATACGGGGCCGGCACGGCCGGCGCGCGACATTAGGAAGGGATCGACTTCGGAGCAAGTTTCGATGCGGCCGCAGCAGCGGTTTGTTGCGAGTCGATGACTGCGCGGATAACGTGGCGCGAATGATTTCGGGGCGGTTCTGACGTTGAAAAAACTCCTGCTGATCGGCGGCATTGCGGTCGCTGTGCTTGCGGCTATCCTCGCCGTGGTCGAATACACCGGGCAGCCCCGCCGGGACGCGGCCCCGCCGAGCGTGGCGACGGCCGCTGCTCCCGCCTCTCCGCCCGCCGCCGCCGAGCCGAAGCCGGCGGCGCCTGCGGCGGCGCCGAAACCTGCCGTCCCGGAGCCCGCGGCTCCCGTCGCGCCGCCGTCGCCGCGGGTCCTGGGCAGCGGGTTCGACGAACCGCCCAAGATTGCCGGTGCCCCGGCCGCGGTCGCTCTGGCACCGGATGCGCGCCAGGAGGACGCGTCCCAGGCCCCGGCCCAACCGCCCCAGCCTCCGGCCCAGCCGCAGGCCCCGGCCGAGCCGCCCGCTGCCACCGGGCCAGCGACAACGCCGTCGGCGGCGCTGGGCTTCGACGCGATCCGGGTGAATTCGGACGGCGGCGTCACCATCGCCGGGCGCGGCCCGGCCGGGGCCCGCATCCTGCTGATGGACGGCGACCGGCAGATCGGGTCGGTCCAGGCCGACGGTTCCGGCAACTGGGTCTTCGTCTCGAACGCGCCGATCGCGGCCGGCGACCATCAGCTGTCGCTGCGTCTGGCCGACGGCAGTGCCGCCTCCGGCGAGGTCGCCACGGTGGTGGTGCCGGAACGCGGCCGCGACATCGCCGGGCGGCCGGCCGCCGGCAGCGGCGGCAGCCCTCTGGTGCTGCTGACGCCGCAGCAGGGGCAGGGCGGCTCGACCGTGCTGCAGGCCCCTCTGTCGACGCCGAGGCCCGCTGCTGCGGCGCCGGGCGGGACCGGCGGCGCGCTGTCGATCGATGTCATCGACTATGGCGAGGGCGGCGCCGTCATCGTCAGCGGCCGCGGCCGGACCGACGCCACTGTCCGGCTCTACCTCGACAATCGGCCGATCGGCGAGGGCCGGACCGACGGCAAGGGCCTGTTCCGGATACAGGCCGAGGGAGGGATCGCGCCGGGCGTCTACCGCCTGCGGGCCGACCAGCTCGACGCCGCCGGCAGGGTGACGGCACGGGCCGAGACCCCGTTCCAGCGGGCGGCGCCGGCTGATATCGCGGTGGCCGAGGGGCGGGTCGTGGTCCAGCCCGGCAACAGCCTGTGGCGGATCGCCCGCCGGGTCTATGGCGAAGGGCTGCGCTACACCGTGATCTACCAGGCCAACCAGGAGCAGATCCGCGATCCCGACCTGATCTATCCCGGACAGGTCTTCACGACGCCGGTCGCGGCCCCGGCGGTTCCCGGCTGATCGGGAAAACCGTGGCGCGTGACGCCCGTCACAGCGGATGGCTGCGGGGCAGGATAGCTTGAAGGCAGCTCGATAGCGTCTCCCGCTCGAGCAAGCCTCCCTGTTCGCCTCGCAGGCCCCGGTCTTCCGGGGCCTCTTTTTTGTGTGCGCCAGGCATGGCGCGAGGTGCGAGAGCACCGAGAGCCGGGAGTGGTGCCCCGGTTTGTGACTTGGAGGTGAGAGTCCTCTGCGGGCC
>NZ_JBHYMS010000081.1:0-24058 GCF_042743185.1 Inquilinus sp. NPDC058860
ACCTTGCCCATTCGCGCGCGGACGCGCGCAGACCCCTCCCCCTACCCCCCTCCCGCAAGGGGAGGGGGGACAAAGGAAGAAGCGGGCTCAAGCTCTTCTGAAAGGTCTCCCATGCAGGCGACGCTGACTGCCCCCGTCCTCGACCGTGCCGAGCCGGCGCCCGATCCCGCCGCCGGGTTCCTGCGCCTCGAAGGCGTCACCAAGCGCTATGCCGGGTTCACCGCCGTCTCCGACCTCTGGCTCGAGGTCAGCCGCGGCAAGCTGCTGGGCCTGCTCGGCCCCTCCGGCTGCGGCAAGACCACGGCGCTGCGCATGATCGCCGGGCTGCTGCCGGCGACCGAGGGCCGGATCGTGGTGGCCGGCGACGACATCACGCAAAGGCCGCCGCACCGGCGCGACATCGGGCTGGTGTTCCAGAACTACGCCCTGTTCCCGCACATGACCGTGGCCGAGAACGTCGCCTTCGGCCTGGACATGCGGCGCGTCGGCAAGGCCGAGGCGCGGGAGCGGGTGGAGCAGGCGCTGGAGATGGTGCGGCTGCCGGGCTACGGCCCGCGCAAGCCGAAGGAGATGTCGGGCGGCCAGCAGCAGCGCGTCGCCCTGGCCCGGGCCCTGGTGATCCGCCCCCGCATCCTGCTGCTGGACGAGCCCTTGTCCAACCTGGACGCCAAGCTGCGCGACGAGATGCGGATCGAGATCCGCGAGATCCAGCAGCGGCTGTCGATCACCACCGTCTTCGTCACCCACGACCAGGTCGAGGCGCTGACCATGTGCGACGTGGTCGGCGTCATGTCGGGCGGCCGGCTGGCGCAGCTGGGCTCGCCGGAGGACATCTACGAGCGCCCGGCGTCGCGCTTCGTGGCCGAGTTCGTCGGCCGCACCAACACCCTGCCCTGCGAGCTCTTGGACCGCCGCCGGCTGCGGCTGGGCGGCGCGGTCTACCGCTGCGCCGCGACCGAGCAGTCGCCCGGCGCCGCCTGGGCCACGGTGCGGCCGCATCGCATCAGCCTGACGCCGCATCGCGACCAGGCCCTGCTGAGCACCGCCACCAACGGCGCCCCCGGCCGGGTGCTGCGCGTCACCTATATCGGCGACCTGGTGCAGTACGACATCGACATCGGCGGGCCCATCCTGAAGGTCGAGGCGCCGACCGCCGGTCATGGGGCCGCCCACCGGCCCGGCGACCGGCTGATGTGCGAATGGTCGCCCGACGACATGCTGGTCTTCCCGGGCTGAGCCATGACCGCCGTCTCCGCCGACCTCGCCCCCGCCGCGACGCCGCGCTCCCGCCGCGGCCGCTTCACCCTGATCGCCGCCGCCCTGCTGGCGCCGATGGCGCTGATCAACCTCGTCGCCTTCGTCTTCCCGGTGCTGCGGCTGGCCCAGATCTCGTTCCAGGAAAGCCGCAGCAGCGGCGTCCTGACCGACGTCTATTCCTTCCGCAACTACATCGGCTTCTTCACCGACAGCTTCAATCTCAGCCTGATCGCGAACTCGCTGGCGATGAGCTTCGCCGTGACCCTGGCGACGCTGGCCTGCGCCTATCCGATCGCGATGTTCCTGCACCGGGCACCGGCGCATTGGCGCAACATCCTGTTCGTGATCACGGTGTCGCCGCTGCTGGTCAGCAGCGTGGTCCGCACCTATGGCTGGATGGTGCTGCTGGGCGACCAGGGGCTGGTGAACGGCGCGCTGCTGTCGCTCGGCCTGGCGCCGCTGCGCCTGGTCAACAACATGACCGGCGTCTTCATCGGCCTGGTCGAGATCCTGATGCCCTACATGGCGCTGTCGCTGATGGCCGGGTTCGGCCGGCTGGAGGCGAGCCATGAGGAGGCGGCGGCCTCGCTCGGCGCCGGCCCCTTCACCCGGTTCCGCCGCATCGTGCTGCCGCTGACCCTGCCCGGGATCGCGCTGGGCTGCCTGCTGTGCTTCGTGCTGGCCATCAGCTCCTTCATCACACCGAAGCTGCTGGGCGGCGGCCGGGTCTTTCTGCTGGCGACCGAGATCTACGACCAGGCGGTGATCCAGCTGCAATGGCCGATGGCAGCGACGATTTCGGTGGTCGTGCTGATCATCTTCGGCGCCGCCCTCGCCGCCTATGCCCGCATCGTCCGGCGTTTCGACTGAAGGAGGGAACCGCCATGGTCGGAACCACGACTCTGCCCTTCAGGCTGCTGGTGCTGCTGCTCTATGCCTTCCTGCTGGCGCCGATCCTGATCGTCGTGCCGCTGTCCTTCAGCAACGACGCCTATCTCACCTTCCCGCCCTCCGCCTGGGGCACGCGCTGGTACGCGGCGCTGGTGCAGAACACCGTGATGATCCGGGCCTTCTGGGTCAGCCTGGGCATCGCGGCGCTGGTCACCGCCCTGTCGCTGGCGGCCGGCATCCCCGCCGCCTACGCGATCCGGCGGTTCCGGTTCCGCGGCAGCGAGGCGCTGATGAGCCTGTTCACGGCGCCGCTGCTGCTGCCCTCGATCGTGCTGGGGCTGGCGATCCTGCTGGTCTTCGTCGACCTCCGCCTGCTCAGCACCTATCCCGGGCTCGTGGCGGCGCATCTGATCGTCACCACCCCCTATGTGATCCGGATCATGGCGACGGCGCTGGCCACCCTGCCGCCGGCGGTGGAGGACGCGGCCGCGACGCTGGGCGCCCCGCCCCTCACCGTGTTCCGCCGGGTCACGCTGCCGCTGATGATGCCGGGCCTGGTCGCCAGCGCAGCGCTCGCCTTCCTGATCTCCTTCGACGAGGTGGTGATCTCGCTGTTCGTCACCGGCCCCGGCATCACCACCCTGCCGGTGGCGATGTTCAACTACGTCGAGAGCCGGACCGACCCGATGATCGCCGCCGTCTCGGTCGTCCTCGTCGCCGCCACCCTTCTCATCATCACCCTGGTCGAGCGCTCGCTCGGCCTGTCGAAGGCGATGGGCAAGTGACCCGCGCCGCCGCTGCCATGGAGTCCCCAGAAAGCATGGATCGTCTCGCCCTCTGGATGTCGCATCCGCACTTCTCGTACGTGGAGATGGCGCATCTCTGCGGCTTCCGCACCCTCGTCATCGATGTCGAGCACGGCACCTTCGACCTGCCGGACCTCGACCGCTTCCTGGCCTTCACCAAGGCCAAAGGCATCTCGGTCCTGGCCAAGGTGCTGGCGCCGACCACCGAGGCGATCCAGCAGGTGCTCGACTTCGGCGCCGACGGCGTGATCATCCCGCATCTGCTCGGGACCGAGCACACCAGGGCGGTGACCGCGGCGGCAAAATTCCCGATGCGCGGCATCCGCAGCTATTCCGGCGGCCGGCCGGCCGGATATGCCCGGCCCAGCAGCAGCTATTTCGACGAGGAGAACCGGCGCACCCGCTGCTACGCCATGATCGAGACCGCCGAGAGCCTGGCCGAGGTCGAGGGCATCCTGGGTCTCGATACGGTCGACGGGCTGTTCCCCGGCCCGTCCGACCTGGCGCTGGCGCGCGGCCGCGGCGCCTATGCCTTCGGCGATGCCGACCGCGCCGACCTGGCCCGCTGCGCCCGCGCCGCGCGGGCCGCCGGCAAGCCCTGGATCATGCCGGCCTGGACCGCGGCGGAGCGCGAATTCGCCCTGGCCGAGGGCGCCGCCCAGCTGGTGGTCGCGACCCAGACCATGGTCGTCCGCCAGGGCCTGGCCGGGACCCTGGACGCGCTGAAGCGCGAAGCCGTGCTCGCCTGATTCACCCTTCTTTTCCGGAGCCCACCCATGAAGATCAGCCTGATCCAGACCAACCCGCAGACCGACCGGGCGGAGAATCTCGGCAACACCAAGGTGCTGATGGAGCAAGCCATCCAGACCGACAATCCCGACCTGCTGGTGCTGCCGGAATATTTCGAGCTGTACGGCGGCAGCACCGCCGACAAGGTGGCGGCGGCCGAGCCGGCGCCGGGCGGCGCCGCCTATGCCATGGCCCAGGGCGTGGCCAAGGCCAACCGCGTCTGGGTCCATGCCGGCAGCATGATGGAGCGCATCCCGGGCGAGAACCGGATCTACAACACCACGGTCGTGTTCGACCGCGACGGGCGCGAGGCCGCCCGCTACCGCAAGATCCACCTGTTCGACATCGTCGCGCCGGACGGCACCGCCTACCGGGAATCGGCGACGGTCCGGCCGGGCGAGGATGTCGTCCTCTACGACCTCGAAGGGCTGAAGGTCGGCTGCGCCATCTGCTACGACATCCGCTTCGCCGAGCTGTTCCTGGCCCTGGCGAAGCAGGGCGCCGACGTCATCGCGCTGCCCGCGGCCTTCACCCTGCAGACCGGCAAGGACCATTGGGAGGTGCTGGCCCGCGCCCGGGCGATCGAGACCCAGGCCTATGTCGCCGCCTGCGGCCAGTGGGGTGCCCATGTCGCGAACGGCGAGAAGCGGCACACCTACGGCCATTCGCTGGTCTGCGACCCCTGGGGCCATGTCGTCGCCCGTGCCTCGGACGGGGTCGGCTTCGTCACGGCGCGGGTCGACCCGGAGCAGATCCGGCGGGCGCGCACCTCGATCCCGATGAACGACCACCGCCGCCTGGCCTGCGCGTGAGGACGCCGATGTACACGATCAACGACATGCCGGCACCGGTGCCGCAGGCCCATCTCGACCTCCTGTCCGGGGTCGAGACCGCCACGGTCGGGCACTGGCGCCTGTTCGGCTTCATGCATCACGGCATCCAGCCGCTGCTGCGCGGCAAGCGGGTGGTCGGCACCGCCGTCACGGTCGCCATACCGGGGCCGGATTCGACCCTGCTGCACCATGCGACCGGCCTGCTGCGGCCGGGCGACATCCTGGTCGTCGACCGGCTCGGCGACGATCGTCATGCCTGCTGGGGCGGCGGCGTCACCGTCGCGGCCAAGGCGGCGGGCGCGGCCGCCGGCATCGTCGACGGGCCCTGCACCGACCTGGCGGAGATCGAGGACTCCGACTTCCCGATCTGGGCCCGCGGCATCTCGCCGATCACCACCCGGCTCTACGACCTCGGCGGCGGCCTCAACATCCCGGTCGCCTGCGGCGGCGTGGTGGTGATGCCCGGCGACGCCATCCTGGCCGACGACAGCGGCGTGCTGGTGCTGCCGCGGGCGGAGGTCGAGGCGGTGGCAAGCGAGGCGCTGCGCCGGCAGGAGGTGGGGCGCGAGCGCGAGCTGACGGTCAGGCACGGCGCCAAGCTGGGCGAGGTGTCGGGGGCGAGCCGCAAGGTGCTCGCCCGCGGCGCCGCCTGACACGGGGCTTTACGCGGGGCTCGCCGGCGCCCTCAATCAGGGTCCCTGCAGATCCTGACCGGGGCGCCGCCGACCCGCCATGAACATACGCTTCCTCGAGACCGCGATCTGGCTGTCGCGCCTGCGCAGTTTCCGGGCCACGGCCGAGCGCCTGAACATCACCCAGGCCGCGATCTCCAGCCGGGTCGCGGCGATGGAGCAGGAGCTGGGCTTCAAGCTGTTCGAGCGCGACGCCCGCGACGTGCGCCTGACCGCCGAGGGCCAGACCTTCGTCGACGGCGCGCAGGAGATCGTGGCGCGGTACCGCGAGCTGGTCTGCAGCCTGGACCCGACCTCGGCGATCAAGGGCGCGGTGCGCATCGGCCTGGTGCCGAGCATGGCCCTGACCCTGCTGCCCGACATCGCCGGCACGCTGCGCCGGCAGTTCCCGAACGTCCGCTTCTCGGTCACCACCGACGCGTCCCACACCATCCTGCAGAAGCTGTCGGACCGGGAGATCGACGTTGCGTTGATCATCCGGCCGGACGAGGCGGACGGCTTCAAGATCCTCGACCTGTGCACCTACGGGATGTTCTGGATCTCCGGCCCTACCCTGCTGCCCCGGCCCGCCGACGAGACGCTGGGGCCGGAGGACATCGCCGCCCACGCCATCATCTCCTACGAGCCCGGGGCCCACAACCACGCCCGGCTGCTCGACTATCTCGCCGGGGCCGGCGACCCGGTGCTGCACTACTCCAACTCGCTGTCGACCACGGTCAGCATGACCATCGCCGGGATCGGCATCGCCGTGCTGCCGCCGGTGGTGATCCAGCGCGAGCTGCGCGAGGGCATCCTGCATGTCCTCCGGGTGCATCCGCCCTTCCCCGCCACCCGCTACGCCGCGGTCCATCTCGACCCGCCGATGTCGCGCCTGCCGTCGCTGGTCGCCGCCATCGCCCGCGACGCGGCCGCCGCCTTCTGCTGCCTCTACGACGCCTCGCTCGCGCATCAGGGCTGAGAAACCGCTTGGAAATGCTACTGGTGCGGCCGTCTGACGGCGGACTCGAAGCTTCCGGTGCTCACGCACCAATGTGCGCTGCGCTCCGGTTCTCGAAACCACCGCCAGCCGACTCACACCAGCGCATTTCCAAACGGTCTCTGAACGCTCCCGCCCCAGCCCGAATCCCGGTACGGTCGGCGGTCTCGGCGGCGGAGGGCTGGACCTCATGGAACAGGATCGTCTCTACCAGGATCCGGACCTGGCCGATTTCTACGATGTCGAGAACGTCTGGTCCGCGGACCAGGATTGCTGCCGGTCGCTGGCCGAGGGATGCGCGTCCGTTCTCGACCTCGGCTGCGGCACCGGCTGGCTGGCCGCGGCGCTGGCGGCCGAGGCGGAGCGCGCGGTGTTCGGCGTCGACCCCGCCGGCGCCATGCTGGACATCGCCCGGGCGCGCCCCGGCGGCGACCGGGTGACCTGGGTCCGGGGCGACGGCCGCAGCGTCCGGCTGGGCCGTCGCTTCGACCTGGTGGTGCTGACCGGCCATGCCTTCCAGGTGTTCCTGACGCCGGAGGACCAGCTGGCGGCCTTGCGCACCATCGCGGCGCATCTGGCGCCGACCGGCCGGTTCATCTTCGACAGCCGCAACCCGGCGGTCGAGGAATGGCGGGAGTGGACGCCGGAGACATCGGCCCACCGGATCGATCATCCCCGCTTCGGCGCCGTGGACGCCTGGAACGACGTCGAGCACAACCCGGCCACGGGCGTCGTGACCTACGGCACCTATTACCGCATCGTCGCCGACGGCCGCCTGCTGTCCTCGCGCTCGCGCATCGCCTTTCCGCCTCGCCCGCAGCTCGAGGCCCTGATCGGCCAAGCCGGGCTGGCGGTCGACACCTGGCTGGGCGACTGGACGGGCGCACCCTGGACGCCGGCTTCCCGCGACCACATCCCGCTCGGGCGGCTGCTGCGGAGCTGAGGCGGCTCAACCCCCCTCTCAGGCGAATGCTGTTGACCGAAACGTCGCCATCAGCACGAGCGCCAGCCCCCCGCCCGACGGATGGGCGGGGGAGACGGTCGTCGCGGAGAAATAGGCCTTTCGCGTCAGGCCGGGGCCAGGGCCTCGTGCCGGGCCAGCAGGTCGCGCAGCTGCGCCATCTCCTCCGGCTTCAGGTCGGTCAATGGCGGGCGCACCGGGCCGGCGGGGCGGCCGACCGCGGCCAGCCCGGCCTTGATGATCGACACCGCATAGCCCTTGCCGCGGTTCCGGATCGCCAGCAGCGGATAGTAGAAGTCGCGCAGCAGCGCGTCGGTCGTCGCCGTGTCGCCGCCGCGCAGCGCCCGGTAGAAGCGCTGCGCCAGCTCCGGCACGAAGTTGAACACCGCCGAGGAATAGGTGGTCACGCCGGCGCTGAAATAGGGCGCGGCGAACACCTCATGCGTCGGCATGCCGCCGATATAGGCCAGGCGGCCGCCCATCCGGCGGGTGATCTCCAGCACCAGGTCGACCTGGCCGTGGCCGTCCTTGAAGCCGACCAGGTTCGGGCAGGCGTCGCACAGCCGGGCGATGGTGTCGGCCTGCAGCACCGCATTGTCGCGGTTGTAGACGATGACGCCGATGCCGACCGCGTCGCACACCGCCTTGACATGGGCGTACAGCCCCGCCTGCTCCGCCGTCATCAGATAGGGCGGCAGCAGCAGGATGCCGTCGGCCCCAGCCGCCTCGGCGCCGCGGGCGATCTCGACCGCGATATGGGTGCCGTAGCCGCAGCCGGAGACGATCGGCGTGACCCCGGCGGCGGCCTTCGCCGCGCGCACCACCTGCGGCACCTCGGCCGGGGTCAGCGAGAAGAACTCGCCGGTGCCGCCGGCGGCGAACAGCACCGCGGCGCCGAAGCCGCCGAGCCAGCCGACATGCGCCTCGTAGCCGGCGCGGTCGAAGCCGTGCCCGGCGTCGAAATGGGTCACGGGGAAGGACAGGAGCCCGGCGGACAGGGCCCCTTTGAGCTGCTGGGGATCCATGATGGCCTCGTTTGATCGGATCAGCGGGTCACGGACCCCGGGTAGAGCTGGCCCACCGCCTCGAGCTGGGCGGCGATGTAGCCGTAGACGAAGGCGAAGGCGACGCCTTCCGGATCGCGGCCGCTGATGGTCGGCACGTGGTCGGGCATCACCATGTAGGGGTAGCCCAGTTCGGCGTAGAGCTTCATCGACCGCCACATGTCCATGTCGCCTTCCTCCGGGAACGTCTCCATGAAGGAAAGCTTGCGGCCGCGGATGTTGCGGAAATGGACGTTGAAGATCTTGCCCCGGCTGCCGAACCAGCGGATCACGTCGTCGATCTCGTTCCTCGGGTCGTCCAGCATCTCGCCGACCGTGCCCTGGCAGAAGTTCAGGCCGTGATAGGGGCTCTCGCGCATCTGCACGAACGTCTTCAGCCCCTCGACCGTGCCCAGCACCCGGGTGACGCCGCGATAGCCGGGCGGGGTGTAGGGGTCGTGCGGATGACAGGCCAGCCGGATCCTGTTCGCCTCGGCGACCGGGATCACACGCTCGAGGAAATAGTCGATGCGCTCCCAGTTCTCGTCCTCGGACAGGGTGCCGACCAGGGTCGGCGGCGCGTCGTGGTCGGCCTTGTCCCAGCGGAAGGAGGCGTTCATCGACCCGCCGCGGCCCGGCTCGTCCGGCGTGCGCGGGATGCCGATGATGTTGAGATTGTACTTGGCGGCCGGGATGCCGGCCCGCGCCAGGTTCTCGATCAGCCGGCAGATCGAATCGATCTGGCGGTCGCGGTCCGGGCCGGCCGACAGGATGTCGGGGCTGTCCGACTGCTCGATCGGGCGGGAGCCGAGCGGCAGCTGCACCATGTCGAGCACCAGGCCGAAGCTCTCGATCTTCTCACGGTGACGCAGCAGCACGTCCAGCGACCAGTCGTGCGGATTGCCGGGCGGATTGTCGTTGAGGTGGCGGACGCCGAGCTGCGCCATGACCCTGAGGTCGTCGTCGTCGCGCACCCCGTTCTGCGTTCCGAGATACATGCCCACACCCTCCCTGCGATCGGCTTGGTTGGCTGAGCTAATATGACATCATATGACTGATGACAAGCCGGAACGCGACGCCACCGGTCAGGATTCGGCGCCGGCCGGCAGCCCGCCCAGGGCGCGGTAGCGGCGCTGGCTCTCGGTCAGGTGATGGCGCATCGCCAGGCGGGCTCCGTCCGGGTCCTGGCGCTCTATCGCCTCGATGATCCGGGCATGCTCGACGATCACCTTGCGCAGGTAGCTGGTCGTCGCCTCGGCCGATTCGCCCAGCCGGCTGCGCGGGATGGTGCGGCGGCCGAGATAGGTCAGGACATCGCTGTAGAAGTGGTTGTTGGTGGCCGCGGCGATCGCCAGATGCAGCCCGAAATCGGCGTCGACGGCGCTGCCGCCGATATCGACGGCGGCGATCATGCGGTCATGCGCCAGCAGGATCTCGGCCTCCTGCCGCGACGACCGGCGCATCGCCGCCAGGCCCGCCGCCTCGATCTCCACGCCCATGCGGAACTCCAGCAGCTCCAGCACCTCCGACAGCCGGGTGAAATCGCCGGACAGCAGGCCTGGCTCGGGCTCCGCCCCGGGCATCACGAACACACCGACCCCCTGGCGCGGCTCGACCAGCCCCTTGGCCCGCAGCTCGGCGATCGCCTCGCGCACCACGGTGCGGCTGACATTGAACTCGTCGATCAGGCGCTGCTCGGTCGGCAGCCTGGCGCCGACCGGCAGCGCGCCGTTGGCGATCCGCTGGCGCAAAGCCTCGGCAACCGCGACGGCCAGCCTCTCGCGGCGCCGCGGCGGCCCAGCTTCGGTTTCGGTTGGGTTCGGCACCGCTCCTCCTGATGGCTTCTTCGTGGGGGCGTGCCCTCCGCCCGTTCGTCAACGGCAGTCACACATTTGACACTTGCGAAGTCAAGATCGGCAATGATAGTCGTCAGACAACAGACATCATATAAACTTAGGGAGGCCCGGACTATGGGAAAGTGGAGTAGAAGGCTGCTGGCCCTGGCCGTCGCGCTGGCGCCGGCCCTTGGTTCCGCCGAGGCCAAGACGCCGGCAGACCAGCTGGTGATCGGCGCGTCGCTGGCGCAGGTGCTGTCACTGGACCCCGGACAGGCCACCGAGTCGGGTTCCTGGATGATCACCTCCAACATCTACGACCGGCTGGTCTCGACCGACCCGAACGACCCGACCAAGCTGGTGCCGCAGCTGGCCGAGAGCTGGGAGGTCGACGGCCGGTCGATCGTCTTCCATCTGCGCGACGCCAAGTTCGCTTCCGGCAACCCGGTGACGGCCGAGGACGCGGCTTGGTCGCTGCGGCGGATGCTGAAGCTGAACCAGGCCGCCGCATCGCTATGGAAGCCCTACGGCTATGACGAGACCAACATCGACAGCTTCCTCGAGGTGATCGACCCGAAGACCTTCCGCCTGAAGCTGCCGGAAGGCACGATCGCCGAGTTCGTGCTGTTCGCCCTGTCGGGCAACAACGGCGCCGTGATCGACAAGGTCGAGGCCACCAAGCACGAGGCCAACAACGACTTCGGCAACGGTTGGCTGCGTGCCAACTCGGCCGGGTCCGGCCCGTTCGTGCTGCGCCGCTGGTCGCCGAACGAGATCATCCTGATGGACCGCAACGACGCCTTCTGGGGCGGCGCGCCGGCGATGAAGCGGGTGGTGCTGCGCCATGTCGCGGAAAGCCAGGTGCAGCGCCTGCTGCTGGAGCGCGGCGACATCGACGTGGCGACCGCGCTCGCCGCCTCCGACATCACCGCCTTCGACGGCAAGCCCGGCTTCGTCACCCAGCGGGTGCCGACCGGCGGCTTCTACGTGCTGGCGATGAACACGAAGAACCAGTACCTGGCCAACCCGGATGTCCGCCGCGCCATCGCCTGGGGCCTGGACTATGCCGGCATGCAGAAGACGATCATGGGCCCCTACGGCCGCGTCCGCCAGGTGCCGGTGCCGGAGAACTATCCGACCGCCCTGCCCGATCCCGGCTATACGCTGGACGTCGCCAAGGCCAAGGAGTTGCTGGCCAAGGCAGGGTTCCCGGACGGCTTCCCGCTGACCCTGAAGACGATCGCCGAGACCCCGCGCGTCGACCTGGCCACCGCCATCCAGGCCTCGCTGGCCCAGATCGGCATCAAGGTCTCGATCGAGCAGGGCAACGGCAGCCAGATCATCGCCGCCCATCGCGGCCGGGAGTTCGACCTGCTGATGCCGCTGACCGGCGGCGGCAACATGGCCGACCCGATCGGATCGCTGCAGAACTTCACCTACAATCCGGACAACGGCCCGAACGGCAATTCCGGCTACTTCACCTGGCGCTCCGCCTGGGACATCCCGGAGCTGACCAAGCTGACGGTCGAGGCCCGCGGCGAGGAGGACCGCGCCAAGCGCGAGATCCTCTACACCGAGATCCAGAAGCAGTTCCTGGCCAGCGGCCCGGCCATCCTGCCGATGTTCGAGCGGTTCGCGCCGGTGGTGGTGTCGGCCGATGTCGAGGACTTCGTCGGCCAGGGGTTCCGCGGCGTCCGGCTGGATATCGTCAAGAAGAAGGCCGAGTGACCCATGCGTCCAAGCCCGCATTTCTCACCCTCCTTGCGCCCTGCGTCGCCTTGCGGTGAGTCGAATGAGGGCGCGGGCCGCGAAGAGCGTATCGGGCCATACGGTCGAGCGGCCCGCGCCCGCAGGCGGCCGCCGCAAGACGACCCTTCGGGCCATCGCCACAGGCCGGCAGGGTGCGTCGAACGGCTTGCGCGATGTACCACATCGCGCGGCGCCGCTCTCCTGCCCTGCCGGCCTGTGGCGATGGCGCAGGGCACAACGAGGGTGAGAAATGCGGGCTACCGACGAGGGCTGATATGAACCGCGACCTGCCGCTCAAGCTGCTGCGCCGCGTCTTCGGCCTGGCGCTCAGTCTTTTCGTCCTCTTGTGCCTCACCTTCGTGATCGGGCGGCTGATGCCGTCCGATCCGGTGGGCGCCATCGTCGGCGAGCTGGCGGACCCGCAGGCCTATGCGGCGATGCGGGCCAAGATGGGCCTCGACCTGCCGATCCCGCAGCAGTTCTGGGTCTATCTGACGAACCTGCTGCACGGCGACCTGGGCACCGCGGTGCTGACCGGCAACCCGGTCGTGTCGGACCTCGCCGCCGCCTTCCCGGCGACGCTGGAGCTGGCGACGCTGGCCATCATTCTCAGCGTCGTCGTCGGTGTGCCGCTGGGCCTGCTGGCGGCGCTGTACCGTGACACGCTCCTGGACCAGATCGCCCGGGTGGTGGCCTTGCTGGGCCATTCCCTGCCGGTGTTCTGGTTCGGCATCGTCGGGCTGATCGTGTTCTATGCCGGGCTGCAATGGGTCGGCGGGCCGGGCCGGATCGACGTGTTCTACGAGGGCATCGTCGAGCCGCGCACCGGCGCCATCCTGATCGACAGCCTGCTGGCCGGCGAGAACGAGATCTTCTGGAACGCGCTCAGCCACCTGATCCTGCCGGCCGGCATCCTGGCCTATGCCGCGATGGCCTATATCGTCCGCATGACCCGCAGCTTCACGCTGGAGCAGCTGGGCCAGGACTACATCATCGCCGCCCGGGCCAAGGGCCTGCGGCTGCCGGCCGTGGTCTGGGGCCACATCCTGCCGAACATCGCGGTGCAGCTGGTCACCATCCTGGCGATCTCCTACGGCCATCTGCTGGAGGGGGCGGTGCTGGTGGAGATCGTGTTCTCCTGGCCCGGCATCGGCCAGTACATGACCAATGCGCTGATGATCGGCGACATGAACGCCATCCTGGCCTGCACCCTTCTGATCGGCCTGATCTTCATGATCCTCAACCTCTTCGCCGACGCCGCCTACCTGGCGCTCGACCCCCGCACACGGGAGGCCCGCTGATGTCGATGCAGGCGGAACAGCCGATGGCACCGGCCGCGGCGGAACCGGCGGCCGGCGGCGCCTGGTCGGCCCAGATCCGGCGCTTCCGGCGCGAGAAGCTGGGCATGGCCGGGCTGGCCGTGATCGGCCTGCTGGTCGTGGTCGCGATCCTGGCGCCCTGGATCGCGCCCTACGATCCGACGGTGCAGAACCTGAACAACGTGCTGCAGCGGCCGGACTGGGTGCATCTCGCCGGCACCGACGAGCTCGGCCGCGACATCTTCAGCCGGCTGGTCTGGGGCAGCCGGATCACGCTGCAGATCGTCGGCACGGTGACGCTGATCATCGGGCCGATCGGCCTCCTGATCGGCGTCGTCGCCGGCTATTGCGGCGGGCGGGTCGACGCCGTGCTGATGCGGGCCACCGATATCGTCCTGTCCTTCCCCTCGCTGGTGCTGGCGCTGGCCTTCGCCGCGGCGCTCGGCGCCGGGCTCGGCACCGCTATCGTCGCCATCTCGCTGACCGCCTGGCCGTCGATCGCCCGGCTGGCACGGGCGGAGACCCTGGTGGTGCGGCAGGCCGAGTACATCGCCGCGGCCCGCCTCTACGGCGCCTCGCATCTGCGCCTGATCGGCCTCTATGTGATGCCGATGTGCATCCCGTCGGTGATCGTCCGCCTGACCCTGTCGATGGCCGGCGTGATCCTGACCGCGGCGGGCCTCGGCTTCCTCGGCCTCGGCGCCCAGCCGCCGGCGCCGGAATGGGGGGCGATGATCTCCAGCGGCCGCAAGTTCATGCTCGACGCCTGGTGGGTCTCGGTGATGCCCGGCCTGGCGATCCTGGCGACCAGCCTGGCCTTCAACCTGCTGGGCGACGCCCTGCGCGACGTGCTGGATCCCCGCCATGCCCGCTGATGCTCTGAACGACGGGCCGATGCTGCAGGTCGACAACCTGTCCGTCACCTTCGGCCACGGCGCCTATGCCACCCGGGCGGTCCGCGACGTCGGCTTCTCGCTGGGCCGCGAGCGGCTGGGGATCGTCGGCGAATCCGGCTCCGGCAAGTCGACGGCCGGGCGCGCCATCATGCGGCTGCAGCCCAAGGGCGCGCAGGTACAGGCCGACGCCCTGCGCTTCGCCGGCCGCGACCTCCTGTCCCTGTCCGAGCGCGAGCTGACCCGGATCCGCGGCCGCGACATGGCCCTGATCCTGCAGGACCCGCGCTATTCGCTGAACCCGGTGAAGCCGATCGGGGCGCAGATCGCGGAATCCGCGCGGGTTCATCTGAAGCTGGGGTCGCGGGCGGCGCGCAAGGCGGCGCTGGAGATGCTGGGCCATGTCCGGATCCGCGATCCGGAGCGGACCATGGCGCTGTACCCGCACGAGATCTCGGGCGGCATGGGCCAGCGCGCGATGATCGCCATGATGCTGCTGAACAAGCCGAAGCTGGTGATCGCCGACGAGCCGACCTCGGCGCTGGACGTCAGCGTGCGCCAGGACGTGCTGACCCTGCTGGACGGGCTGGTGCGGGAGAACGGCTCCGGCCTGATCCTGATCAGCCACGACATCCGCATGGTGGCGCGGTTCTGCGACCGTATCCTGGTGATGTATGCCGGCCGCGTGGTCGAGGAGCTGCGCTCGCTCGACGAGGCCGCGCATCCCTACACGCGGGGCCTGATCGCCTCGATGCCCGGCTTCGACGGCCCGCGCCCGAAGCGGCTGCCGGTGATCGACCGGGCCCGCCTCGCCGCCTTCGAGGAGGCCGCCCGATGACCGCGCCCTACTCCGACGCGATGGTCCGGGTCGCGGA
This sequence comes from Inquilinus sp. NPDC058860, assembly GCF_042743185.1. Lineage (NCBI taxonomy): Bacteria > Pseudomonadati > Pseudomonadota > Alphaproteobacteria > Rhodospirillales > Rhodospirillaceae > Inquilinus > Inquilinus sp. NPDC058860. The sequence continues at coordinate 14,920 of NZ_JBHYMS010000081.1, forward strand.
TCTCGACGTCCGCTTCCAGTCCCGCCGCGGCACGGCGCATGCGGTGAAGGGCGTCTCCTTCGCGGTCGAGCCCGGCGGCGCGCTGGGCATCGTCGGCGAATCCGGCTGCGGCAAGTCGACGGTGCTGCGCTCCCTCGCCGGGCTGGAACAGCGCTGGACCGGCCGGATCGAGCTGGCCGGGAAGCCGGTCGGTCCGAAGCGCGGCCGCGACGAGCTGGCCCGGGTGCAGATGGTGTTCCAGGACCCCTACGGGTCGCTGCATCCGCGGCACAGCATCGGCCGCGCTTTGGCCGAGCCGCTGATCGCCATGGGCCTGCCCGACCCGTGGGACCATGTGTCCGGCGCCCTGGCGCGGGTGGGCCTGCCGGCGCGCTTCGCCGACCGCTATCCGCACCAGCTGTCGGGCGGCCAGCGCCAGCGCGTCGCCATCGCCCGGGCGCTGGCCCTGCGGCCGCCGATCGTGCTGCTGGACGAACCGACCTCCGCCCTCGACGTGTCGGTCCAGGCGGAGGTGCTGAACCTGCTGATGGCCCTGCGCGAGGAGCACCGGCTGACCTATGTCTTCGTCAGCCATGACCTCGCCGTGGTCGGCCAGATGTGCGACCGGGTGCTGGTGATGAAGGACGGCGCGGTGGTCGAGGAGCTGCCGGCCGACGCGCTGCGCGCCCGCAGCGTCGAGGCGCCCTACACGCGCGAGCTGATCGCGAACAGCTTCCTGTGACTGGTCAGAGACCGTTTGGAAATGCGCTGGCGTGAGTCGGCTGGCGGTGGTTTCGAGAACCGGCGCGCAGCGGACGTTATAGTCCGTGAGTACCGGAAGCGGAGAAACCGCCGTCAGACGGCCGCGCCAGTAGCATTTCCATGCGGTCTCTCAGGCGGCTGGCGCCTCGCCATAAGCCTCGCTGGCCGCCAGCAGCTCCTGCGTGTAGGGGTGCGCGGGCGTGCCGGCGCGCAGCGTGGCCGCGTCGAAGCCGTCGACGATGCGGCCGCCCTGCATCACCGCGATGCGATGGCACATATGGGCGACCACGGCGAGGTCGTGGCTGACCAGGATGTAGGTCAGGCCCCGCTGCGCCCGCAGGTCCATCAGCAGGTTCAGGATCTCGGCCTGCACCGAGACGTCGAGGGCGGAGGTCGGCTCGTCCAGCAGCAGCACCTCCGGCTGCAGCATCAGGGCGCGGGCGATCGCCACGCGCTGGCGCTGGCCGCCGGAGAGCTGGTGCGGATAGCGGAAGGCTGCCGTACGGGGCAGCCCGACCGAGTCCAGCGCCGCGCCGACGGCATCCGCGGGCGGGGCCATCCCCTGGTTGCGCAGCGGCTCCAGCAGCTGGGCCTGGATGGTCTGGCGCGGATGCAGCGACCCGTAGGGGTCCTGGAACACCATCTGCACGCGCTTGAAGAAGCCGCGCGGGCGGTCCGGCGGCAGCGCGGCGCCGTCGAGCAGCACCTCCCCGCCATAGTCGGTGTTCAACCCGGCCAAGGCGCGCAGCACCGTCGACTTGCCGCAGCCGGATTCGCCGACCAGGCCGAAGGTCTCGCCCGCCGCGACGGCGAAGGAGACGCCGGCCACCGCCGGCGGGGCGTCGGCGGCGAAGCGCACGACGAGATCGCGAACCTCGATCATCGGGCACTCCCTGTCGCAGCGAGCCAGGCCGGGTCGCGGCGCAGCACCGGCAGCCGGTCCTGGGCGCGGTGGATCGAGGGCAGCGAGGCCAGCAGCCCGCGGGTGTAGGGATGCTCGGCCCGGTCGAGGTCGGCGGCGCGCAGCGTCTCCATCACCCGTCCGGCATACATGATCACCACCCGGTCGCAGAAGCGGCGGACCAGGTTGAGGTCGTGGCTGATCAGGATCAGGCCGAGGCCGCGGCTCTCGATCAGCTCGTCGAGCAGATGCAGCACCTCGAGCCGCACGGTGACGTCGAGCGCCGAGGTCGGCTCGTCGGCGATAACCACGTCCGGGCCGGCGATCAGCATCATCGCGATCATGACGCGCTGGCCCATGCCGCCCGAGATCTCGTGCGGGTAGAGCCGCGCGACGCGGGCGGGGTCGCGGATCTTCACCGCCTCCAGGATCGCCAGGGTGCGCTCGCGCGCCTCGCGGGCCGGTCCCTTGTGGTGCAGCCGCCAGGCCTCGGCGATCTGCTCGCCGACCGGTACGACCGGGTTCAGCGAGTATTTCGGGTCCTGCAGGATCAGCCCCATGCGCCGGCCGCGCAGATCCATCATCTGCCGCTCGCTCGCCGCCAGCAGGTCGGTGTCGCGGAAGGCCATGCGGTCGGCCGTGACCCGGGCACCCGGCGGCAGCAGCCGCATCAGGGCGCGGCCGACGGTCGACTTGCCGGCCCCGGATTCGCCGACGATGCCGAGCTTCTCGCGCCCGAGGGTGAAGGACACGCCGCGCACCACCGGCACGGCGGCGGCACCGCGGCCGAAGGCGATGCCGAGATTGCGGACCTCGATCAGGGGGTTGCTCATTCGCCGGACCTCGGGTCGAGCACGTCGCGCAGCGCGTCGCCGGCCAGGTTGAAGGCCAGGCTGACCACGGCGATGGCGATGCCGGGCGCGGTGATCACCCAGGGGCAGTCGATCATGAATTCGCGGCCGGTGGAGACCATGGCGCCCCATTCCGGCAGCGGCGGCTGCGCGCCGAGGCCGAGGAAGCCGAGACCGGCGGCGGTCAGGATGATGCCGGCCATGTTCAGGGTCAGGCGGACGACCAGCGAGGGCAGGCACATCGGCAGGATGTGGCGGGTGATGATGCGGGTCTTCGACGCCCCTTGCAGCCGCACCGCGGCGATGAAGTCGGCCTTCCGCAGGCTCAGCGCCTCGGCCCGCGCCAGCCGCGCCATGGGCGGCCAGGCGGTCAGGGCGATGGCGATGATGGCGTTGGTGATGCCGGGGCCGAGCGCCGCGGCGAAGCCCAGCGCCAGCACCAGGCCGGGGAAGGACAGGAAGATGTCGGTGACCCGCATCAGCACCTCGTCCGCCCAGCCGCCGAGATAGCCGGCGCAGGCGCCGATCAGGAGGCCGATCGGGGCGACGATGACGGTGACCAGCAGGATGATGTAGATCGTCGTCCGGGCGCCGTAGACGACCCGGGCGAAGACGTCGCGCCCGAACTCGTCGGTGCCGAACCAGTGCGCCGCCGAGGGCGGCTGCAGCCGGTTCACCATGTCCTGCGCGATCGGGTCGTAGGAGGTCAGCCAGGGCGCGGCGATGGCCGCGACGACCAGCAGCAGGATGACGCCGAGGCCGGCGAGGCCGAGCGGATGCGTGGCGAAGCGCCGCCAGCCGCGATAGAGCTGCTGCATCGCCGACTGGAAGACGGTGCGCGGCGCGTCCGTCTTCAGCCAGGCGCGCAGCCCGCCTTGAGGGGCACTGAGGGTGGCGGTCATCGGGTGCGCGGGTCCAGGATGCGGTAGAGGCGGTCGGAGATGATGTTGATGGCGAGGAAGACGACGCCGATCAGCAGCACCGCGCCCATCACCACGTTCATGTCGTTCATCTTCAGCCCCCGGGTGAGGTACTGGCCGAGGCCGGGCCAGCCGAACACCGTCTCGATCAGCACCGCGCCGTCGAGCAGCCCGCCGAAGGTGAGCGCGAGGACGGTGAGGAGCTGGACGCGGATGTTCTTGAAGGCGTGGGCCCAGATCATCCGCCGCCGCGACACGCCCTTGGCCCGGGCGGAGACGATGTATTCCTGGCCCAGCTGCTCCAGCATGAAGCTGCGGGTCATGCGGCTGATATAGGCGACCGAGTAGTAGCCGAGGATCGCGCCGGGCAGGATGATGTGGTCGAGCGCGTCACGGAACACGTCCCATTCGCCCTGCAGCGCCGTGTCGAGCAGCAGGAGCCCGGTGATCGGCGGCACCAGCCCCTCGTTCAGGATGTCGATCCGACCGGAGGCCGCGACCCATTGCAGCTTGGCGTAGAACACGATCAGCGCGATCAGGCCGAGCCAGAAGATCGGCACGGAATGGCCGGCCAGGCCGATCACCCGCGCCACATGATCAATGGGTTTGCCGCGGTTGACCGCGGCGACGACGCCGAGCGGCACCCCGACCAGCGTGCCGCAGAGGATGGCGACGAGGGCGAGCTCGATCGTCGCCGGGAAGACGCTGAGCAGGTCGGCCGAGACCGGCTGGCCGGTGGTCAGCGACCGGCCCATGTCGCCGGTCGCCACCCGGCCGACATAGGACAGGAACTGCCGCCACACCGGCTGGTCGAGGCCGAGCTCCTGGTAGACCCAGTCATAGGTCGCCTTGTCGACCTCCGACCCCGTCACCGCCAGCACCGGGTCGGCCGGCAGGAGGCGCCCCATGGAGAAGGTCAGCAGCATCAGCCCGACCAAGGTGACGACGACCGACAGGGTGCGGCCCGACAGGCGCCGCGCGCGCAGGAAGCGCGCGGGCCGGTTGAAGGTGTCGACCGTCGTCATCGGCGCCTCAGTTCTTCTTGACGTCGTGCCAGCGCGTCGACCAGGTCGGGTTGCCGGCATAGCCGGTGATCCCCTGGCGGATGACATAGGGGTCGGTGCGCTGCAGCACGATCACCAGCGACGGCACCATCTCCTTGAACTTCCGGTCGATCTCGGTGAACAGCTGCGCCCGCTTGGCCGGATCGGTCTCGCTCTTCGACTGGGTGACCAGCTGGGTTAGCTCCGGTGCGTCCAGCGCCGTGCGCCACAGGTAATAGCCGCCGAGCTTCGCCTCGTCCCGGTTGTCCGGGTTGTAGGCGTATTGCACCAGCGTGCCGAACGGGTCGGGCAGCCGCGTGCCGGAATTGCCGACCAGCACCTGATAGCGGCGGGCGCGGAAATCCGGCGTGTGCTCGCCCGGCACCACCTCGAACTCGACCCCGGCCTTCTTGGCGCTGGCCTGCAGCGCCACCGCCATCTTCAGGAGCGCGTCGCCCGACGGGTACAGCGTCTTCTTCAGCCCTTCCGGATAGCCGGCCTCGGCCAGCAGCTTCTTGGCCAGCTCGGGGTTGTATTCATAGCCGGTCGGCTCGCCCGTCGGGGCGCCGGGCATCCCCCTCGGGATGATCGACTGCCAGGGGAAGCCGTTGAAGTTCATCGTGGTCTCGGCCAGCGGCTTCCAGTCGAGGATGTGCTGGAAGGCCTCGCGCACTTTCGGCTTGGCCAGGTCCGGGTCCTGCGTGTTCATGGCGATGTAGTAGAAGCCCAGGCCCGGCCCGGGATCGACCGTCGCGCCCTTGGCCTTCAGCGCCTCGATGTCGCTGTTGGCCATGTACTGGCCGATATCGATGTCGCCGGCCTCGACCTGCAGCCGCAGGTTGCCCGACTCCGGCACGTGCCGCATGACCACGCGCTTCATCGCCGGCGCGCCGCCCCAATAGTCCGCCCGCGCGTCGCACAGCAGGATGTCGTTCGGCCGCCACGTCGTCAGCTTGTAGGGGCCGCTGCCGGCGCTGTTGGCCTTCAGCCAGTTCTGGGCCAGGTCGCCGTTCTGCTCGTGCTGCAGCGCCGTCTTCTTGTCGATGATGCCGAGCGAGGCGCCGGCCAGCGAATAGAGAACAAGGTCGGTCGACACCGGCTGCGGCAGGCTGATGACGAGCGTCCGCTCGTCCTTGGCCTGGACCAGCTGGTCGACATTGTCCTTGGTGAAGCCCCAGAGGGCGATGTCGGTCGATCCGACCTGCCCCATCTTGACCACGCGCTGGATGGTCCAGGCCGCGTCCTCCGCCGTCACCGGATTGCCGGAGGAGAAGGTTGCGCCCTGGCGCAGCGTCATGGTGATGGCGCGCTTGTCGTCGGAGACGGTCCAGCTCTCGGCCAGCATCGGCCGGATCGTCTGGAGGTCGTCAGGCGTCACCATCACGAGGTTGTCGTAGAGGTTCGAGATGATCTCGGAGACCGTGCGCGCGTTGATCGCCGCCGGGTCGAGCGAGGGCACGGCGCTGAGCTGCGTGCCGATGACCAGCGCATTGGCCGGCGACGCCGCCTGGGCGCCGGACACGCCGAAGGCGAGCGCCAGGGCCGCGGTCGCGGCCAGTAGGGACAGTCTCATTCTCGTCCTCCCCTGTTGGGCGAATGCCCGCTGTTCTTGCTTGCTTACGGAAACGCGCTCGATCCGTCGGGGCGGCGGCCGACGCGCCGCTCCCAGTGGATGTAGCCGTCGGTCTTCAGCACCTCCTCGTCGATCTCGACGCCCCAGCCCGGCCGGTCGGGGCGCAGCTCGAGATATCCCTCGCGCGGGAGATACGGGTCCTTGACGTACCAGGCGCCGGCCGAGGCATCGGCCTTCGCCCCGCCGCCGCTCGCCTCGCCCCCGGCTTGGAACGTGTAGTTCGGGCCGTGCGGCAGCCGGTATTCGAGGATGCGGAAATTCGGCTGGGCGGCGGAGAAATGCAGGTTCACCGCCGTGGCCAGCGGCCCCATCGGGTTGTGCGGCGCGACGGTGACGTAATGCGCTTCGGCGATCGCCGCGATCTTGCGCATCTCCAGCAGGCCGCCGACGACGCAGATGTCGGGCTGGATGATGTCCGCCCCGCGATGGGAGAGGAGGCGCAGGAATTCGAAGCGGCTGTACAGCGACTCGCCGGTCGCCAGGGTGCAGGCCATCTGCCGCTTGATGTCGCCCCAGACCTCGACATTCTCGGGCCGGATCGGCTCCTCGAAGAACAGCGGGTCGTAGGGGGCGAGCGCGTTGCCGAGCTGCACCGCCTGGTGCGGCTCGAAGATGCGGGCATGGGCGTCGAAGGCGATCTCGTAGTCGCTGCGCACCGTCTCCCGCAGCGAGCGGAAATAGTCGGCGCTGGTGCGCACCACCTCGCCCCAGCGGTTCTCGTAGATGTTGATGCGGTAGGGGCTGAGCTTGAAAGCGGTCAGGCCCCAATTCTCGTTCAGCCGGTCGAATTCCTCGCGCGCGGCCGGCGCGTCGGGGGCGGTGTAGACGCCGGCATAGACCCGCACGCGGTCGCGGGCGTTGCCGCCGAGCAGCATGTAGACCGGGACGCCGAGCGCCTTGGCCGAGATGTCCCACAGGCAGTGGTCGATCGCCGAGATCGCCGCCAGCGTCAGCGCGCCGGGCGGGAAGCGCGTCTGCTGCATCAGGTACTGGACGATGTACTCGATGCGGCGCGGGTCCTGCCCTTGCAGGAAGGTGAACAGGTACTCCAGCAGCGGCGCCAGCGCCCGGTCGGGCCCGTGATTGTAGCACTCGCCCCAGCCGGTGAGGCCGTCATCGGTGTCGATGGCCACGAGCAGACGCGGGCGGTCCTTGTCGCGCGTCATGTAGGTCCGCAGACGGTCGATCTTCACGCCGCCACTCCTCCCCGCCCCTGTCGATGGCCGTCCCGAAAGGACGGAATGCCGGCCGCCGGGCTCCGGCCGCGCCTCACGGCTAGACTTAACCTCATGAGACCTGATATATCAAGTCTCAAGAAATCGCCGGCGCCGGAAGCCGCCGGATGCAACGAGAGGACCGCGTGCACCGCCCCCTGCCATCGCTCGATCCGAACATGCTGAAGGGGCTGCGCGACCACGTTCACGAGCAGCTTCGCCAGGCCATCATCTCCGGCCAGCTGCCGACCGGGTCGCTGCTGAACGAACGGCAGGCGGCGGCGGAGCTGGGCGTCAGCACCACGCCGGTGAAGGAGGCGCTGCGCCGGCTGGAGCTGGAAGGGCTGGTGCGGACCGAGCCGCGCCGCGGCATCCGCATCACCTTCGACGCCGCCCAGGCCGAGGAGATGGCGCTGGCGCGCGCGGCGCTGGAGAGCATGATCGCGCGCCAGGCGGCCACGCGGATCACGGATCAGGAGATCGGCGAGCTGCGCGCGGTCGGCGAGAGCATGCGCCAGGCCACGGCGGCGGGCGTTGTGCGCCGGCTGATCACGCTGAACGAGACCTTCCACGAGACCATCCACGCCGCCTCGGGCTGCCGCTACCTGCAGCGCCTGCTGGCCGGGCAGCTGGTCTACGACAAGGCCGCCCGCCGCTTCCTGCTCGGCGACCAGGAGGAGCGCGAGCGCGCCCTGGGCGAGCATCTGAGCATCCTCGCGGCCCTCGAGGCGCGGGACCCCGACGCGGCCGAACGGGCGATGCGCGACCACATCGTGCGGTCGGGCCGGCAACATGTGCAGACGGCGTTCGCGCGCCGGAAGGAGTAGCTGAGAATGGACAACCAGAACGGCCTGCGGCGCGCGCTGTGCGGCATCTCGGGCGTGCATGCGACCGCCTATGCGGCCGAGGGCGGCGTCGACGCGGATCTCACCGGCCGCATCGTCGAGCGCATCGTCGCCGGCGGCATCCCCAACGTCGTCGCCGCCGGCAACACCGGCGAGTTCTATGCCCTGTCGCCGGACGAGGTGCGGCTGGTGCACGACACCGCCGTGGCCGCCGCCCGGGGCCGCAGCAACGTCGTCGCCGCCGTCGGCCGGTCGCTGACCGAGGCGATCGCGCTGGGCCGGCGGGCCAAGGAGGCCGGGGCAAACGCGATCATGTCGCACCAGCCGCTCGACCCCTTCGCCGCGCCGCAGGCGCAGGCCGCCTATTTCCGGGCGATCGCGGATGCGGTCGACCTGCCGCTGGTCGCCTATGTCCGGTCCGACGCCATGGGCCTGGCCGACCTGCTCTCGGTTGCCAACCACCCCAATGTCGTCGGCGTCAAATTCGCCACCACCAACCTGATGCTGCTGGCCGAATGCGTGCGGTCGAGCGACGAAGGCACCGCCGTTTGGGTCTGCGGCCTGGCCGAGGGCTGGGCGGCGCCCTTCTACGCCCTCGGCGCCCGCGGCTTCACCTCCGGCCTGGTCAATGTCGATCCGGCCCGGTCGCTGGCGATCCATGCGGCGCTGGAGTCGGGTGACTATGCCAAGGCCCGTGCCCTGGTCAGCGAGATCGCCCGCTTCGAGACCCTGCGCACCCGCTACGGCAACGGCGCCAACGTCACCGTGGTCAAGGAGGCGCTGGGCCTGCTCGGCTTCCCCGCCGGCGCGGTGCGTCTGCCGGGCCTGCCGGCCCTCGACCCTGCGGATCGGGAGACGCTCGAACGCGAGGTGTCGCGCTGGAGGCTCTGAGGCGGCTCGACTCCCCCTCACCTTCCCATCGCGGCATTCACACATCGCTCTTTTTGAGTCCCCCCTCCCCTCGCGGGAGGGGGATAGGGGGAGGGGGTTC